>DATFHI010000217.1:0-3391 GCA_035248525.1 Fimbriimonadaceae bacterium
ACTTTTTCTTAACGGGCACCTCGACGCCGGAAACGCTGAGGGTATCCAATCAAGCAATTACCGACGGTCGAGAACCCATCGATACCATTGCGGATCACATTCGCAATGCACAGCAATACACCCCGGACGGAACCACGTACACGGTGATCAGCGCCGCCGGTCCCACGTCGATTACCTATTACGTGGATGCGGCAGGTGCCACAGTTCAGTACACGTTGAACGGCACGACTCTGCAGCGGATCGACTCCAGCGGAACGACCAATGTCTTAACGAATTTAACGGCGCTGAACATCCGCTATTTTCTGTCAAACAGCAGTACGACTTACTACTTTACGGACCTGACGGAAGGGACAACGCCAGGAAGCTTTTCGTTAGCTGATCGCGCACGGATTACGGTGGTCGAAATTTCCGGCACGGTGACCATCAGCGGCGTTGCGCGATCATTCAATACTCAGATTCGATTAAGAAATAGTCCGCGCAAAACAAAACTATAGATTTGGCGGGACCCTTGACAATTTTACAAAAGCGGTTTAGAATAAATGCCGACCGGTCGCCCAACGGCATCGAGCTTGCTAGGAAGGTAAGCATGGGGACCGAGTCCACAGGAGTATATGGGTGGCGAGGAAAGGGATAGCCTCGATAGGCGTTGATTTAGGCGCACGCGAATTGAAGGCGGTCGAAGTTTCGACCGATGGTCAAAGCGTCAAGCACTTTGCTAGTTCATTGTTGCCGCCCCTCGGCGTCGACATGGGCATCCCCACCGATCCCAATACTCTATCAGAAGCATTTCGCACCCTATTCCGAGAACTCAATCCGGATTCAAAGGGAATTGTTTTTGGTCTTCCCGCCTCGGCAGTTACGACTCGCGTACTGGATATTCCTACAGTCCCGGATAACGAACTTCGCACCATTCTGGAAGGCGAAGTCCAACACTTCGGCATTGTCCGTGGATTTGGCGGCATGTTCGACTATCAAAAGTTGATCAAACCCGCCGGAGAGAAAGACACCGAGCCTCAAGCGCTGGTTATGGCGTGCGAGGGCGTGCAGCTCAACGTGATTCGTGATGCCGCCGAGCGAGCTAGGTTGGAACGCTGCGCAATCGAGCCGTCGATGCTTGGGCTCATTCGACTTGCCGCTGTTCACCACAACTCCGCAGAGCCGGCGATGTTGGTCGCCGTATCGGGAGACATTGCCGAGATCGCCGTCTCCATCGATCATCGACTTCGGCTTTATCGTCGCCTGGAACTCGCGGCCGAGAACTCCGAAGATGCCTTCATGCAGGGCATGAAGCTTGAGACTGATGATGCAGTTCCTGCCTTCTTGAGAGCAGAAGCGGGTACGGGCGTTGGAAACCAGCTTGTAATCGAACTCAAGCGAACGCTCGACTATGTCCGCCGCGAATTCGATGCTTCTGGCACCCTGAAAAAGGTCATTCTTGCGATTTCCACTCCCAAAGAAGCTCCGTTGGCCAGCCTCTTGGAGGAAAATCTAGAACTGGAAGTGGAATTGGCGAAAGCGCCGCTTCCGGGCGACGACGGCTACCGATTTGCATCGGCTTACGGCCTGGCCTTGGGATCGGCATTCCCCGATATCGGCGTACCGCTATTCGACCTGAGCCCCTTCGATCCTGTGGAAGCCGAACGGCAACGCCAACGGAAGATCTTGGCGGGGTCGCTGGTTGCCTCGATCACGATTATCTTGGCGTCGATGGCGGGGGTTTTCTACTTTGCGAAACAGGCGGGCGACGTCGAACACCATACCGCCGACGAGCAGATGGAGCTTTCGCTAATCCAAAAGAATTCACTTCCCGATGCGATGGCGCGACAAACCAAGCTTGAGCACTATCGCGCCCTAAGCGCAAGCGGCGTTCCTGTCCCTCAAATTGTGGATGCGCTGACCGAAGTGCTCGATAGCCGAACGGGTGTGAACCAAATCGAGATATCCGGATCGCAAATCAAGTTGGATGCGGAAGCCGCCGACGAGGCCAGCATGATCCAGACTCTTGACCAAATTAGAGTGAAGGAAGGGTTCCGAAGCGCATTCATCGAGTCGTTCGATCAGCAGCCAGACCCAACCCGGCGGGTTGTGAAGTTTAAGCTTTCCGCCCAACTAGGCAAGAACGGGAATCAGCCATGAACAAGCTTAACAAGTACCGACTGTTAGCGATTCTCGTTCCGATTATTTGCTTTGGACTGGGCGCATGGCTAACTTGGAGCCAGTACCAACGGCTCAAGGTCGGCCAAATCGAGCACGACCGAGTAGAAAAGAATCTGGAGTTCCAGAAGCAGATGATTGCTACCATAGGCTCGCAACCAGTTGCCGAAAAGGAACCCACCGCGCCAATTTCAGATGCCGAGCAGGCGGGATTCCTGGATGGACTCAGAACGCTCGCGCGAGATACCGGCGTAGTGCTGACCAAGTGGTCGAATGTCGAGACTGCCCCCGGAGCGCCGAAGGAAGATACTTCCGGACTTCCGGCCGGGGTGGGTGCGATTCGCTGCACACTCGAAGTCGTGGGGCCGTTCGACAACGTGCGTTCTTTCCTTTACGCCGTAGGCAAAGCGCCACGGCTACTCAATTTCAGCGGCATCAAATGGGTTCGATCCCAGGATGGCAATTCCACCGTTCTAAACGTGACCATAACTCGTTACATATCGAATGCGCCAGCGGCGCCCGCGTCTCAAACGCCGGCTTCTAACATGAGCCGGGAGCAATCCTCATGAAGAGCAAACTGCGTGTCGTCATTTCACTGGCTTGGGTACTTGTAATCGCCCTCGCCTTTGGCCAGACTCAACGTTCATTTCGGGTGAACTTCTCGAAAACGAATGTCGATGAGGTCTTGCAGGCTTTGAGCCAGCAGACGGGTGCGAATATCGTTTACAACGGAAAGGGCGATATTCCAATCACCGTCAACTTCCTGGCGATGAGCACCGAAGATGCTGTGCGGGGCGCAGCTGCGGCGGCTGGTCTGACCTATCGCAGGATCAACAACACCTATGTAGTTGCTGCGCCGGAGAATCTGCGACGCGCCGTCATGCCTTATGGAAATCGCGTTAAGTTCAGCTTAACGAATTTGAAGCCCGATGAAGCGGCCAAGTTGGTCGAGGCGTCATTCCCAACGGTTACTGCAGAAGCGGCCGGGGATAAGCTGGCGGTCACCGCGATTCCCGCGGACATCGTGATGGTGCGGGAGTTCCTCGACGAGAAGGAAGCCTTTGCCGCCAAGAATTCCCAAACCCGGATCATCATTCAGGTTAAGAACGCATCGGCTACGGTTCTTGGACAAACGATTAAGAATCTCTATCCGGGCCTGACGGTTGAAGCAGTCGGCAAGGCGGACAGTAGTGCCGGAAGCATTGTCCTAAGTGGACCAAAGGCGGACGTGGATGCC
>DATFHI010000218.1:0-3263 GCA_035248525.1 Fimbriimonadaceae bacterium
CACATCCGTCGTCTGGCAGGCGGATGATGCCAAAAACCCATTACCGGAAAAATACCAAAAGTCAGGACTCTAGGAATTTTCTTTTCCCGCAAAAGAAAGAAACGGAAGATTATGTTTCGGGGCGTTTTGGGTGATCGTCCGGTTCAAGTAAACTCTGCCCCGAATGGATACCAATGCGCGGCTCATTCAAGCCGTACAACTTGCCACAAAGAAGCTCGCCAGCACCGGCAAGTTCGACCAACTGCTCAAGGAAGTGCTCCAACTCTGCGTGGAAGCGGTCGGCGCATCTGGTGGAACCATTTATGTCCATGAGCCGGACAACCGGCGCTTGCGGTTTCAGCACGTGTTACCCGAAGATGTTGCGGATCGACTCCCAACAAAGGATATCCCTGACAACTACGGCGTGGCCGGGCAAGCATTTCAATCTAGAAAGACAGTCTCGAAAGAGTTCGCGCCCCGGCCTCAACTGAGCGACTTTGAACAAGCGACCGGCGTCGTGCTTCGAAACATGATCGCCTGTCCGCTGTCGATGGAGGATGAGACGCCCATTGGGGTGGTCCAACTCCTCAACAAGAACGAGGGGTCGTTTAACGACACTGACGCCGCCGTCTTGGAAACCGTGGCTGCGGTATCCGCCATGGCCTACGTGAACTCGCGCTTGGTTGAAGAGGCGACAAGGGCGTCCAGCTTGCTTGGAATGGGCAAAGTGAGCCACGACATTGGCAACCTGGCGGCAAGCCTATACGCGAACCTCAGCTTTTCTGAGCTAGCCATGGGCGGTTTGAAGCAGCACCTGGAAGGTGCGGACGTCGATGAGTCGGTGACGATGTACGTCGACACCTTGGACGGCATGTTCACCGATATTCAGAAGTCCGTCGATCGCATTGTCGGTTATTCGAGGCTGATCAGCGACCTTTCGGCCGGTCGGTCGCTTCGGCCCGAAAAGGTGCTTGCCCCACTGGCTGAAACCATTCAAACCAGCGCCGCCTATCTCGAGACCGAAGGGAGGCGGAACCACGTAGCCCTTAGATACGAAATTCAGGAAGATGCTCCTCCGCTTTATCACGACGAGCTCTACCTATTCCGGATAGTCCAGAACCTCGTTGGCAATGCTATCAAAGCCGTCAAAGAGACCATTCCCGACGACTGGCAGGCGCGCATGGAGGGGAACGACGAGGACGTCATTCTTGGCGAAGTCATTGTTCGATACTTCTTCCGGGATGGACAGCACATTATCGAGGTCCAAGATTCCGGACCGGGCATGACGGCCGATACGGCTGAGCGCATCTTGAAGGGCCGAGCGCGCAGTCAATGGGACAAAGGTGGCGGATCGGGTTGGGGCACCAAGATTGTGTTGGAACTCGCGGCCACCCATGATGCCGAGGTGGAGATAGATAGCGAGATCGGGGTCGGTTCCACCTTCCGCGTGAAATTCCCCCAAAACGAAGGTCCGGCAGCCTAATTGGAACCGGCGGCGAGCGTGGGCGGTTGGACTAGTCCAAGGAGATTTCATTGAGCCAAGCCCCGCAGGATATGGAGAGGACTGACGAGCAGCCTAAGAGTCAGTACATTTCCAAGCGTGACATCAAGGTATTTGGACTTGCCCTCCTGGGACTGGCGATCCTCCTCAGTCCGGTCTACTTCGTTCTGAAAGAGAACAGCGACTCTTACATCTGCAAAAGAAATATGCAGGCGATCGCAAAGGCGGTCATGCTTTATTCGGCGGAAAATAACGACCGACTTCCACCGGCATACGTCACCATGGACGGCCTCACGCCGTACGTGGAAGATGGTGGCGTTTACACGTGGGCTTACCTCGTACAACCCCAGATGAAGCGGGGGGCCAGCTTCCGTTGCCCGAAGGCCAGTGAGGCGGAGTGCTATGTGGACCACGACAGCGAAACGGGCAAACCGATGTTGGTTTCTTACGGAATGTATCTGCCCATGGGTGGCATGCCTATCAGTTCGATTTCCAACCCAGAGTCCGCGATCTTGATTACGGAAACCTCGAGCTTGGGAAGTGAAGACACATTTGATCCGCACCCATTAAAGGACGCGAACAGCAATTTGGTCAAAGACGGCTTTATCGTCACTTGGAGCACGGGAAACCTCTTATCGGAAGATCCCGTTACCGCGGTGACCCGCTTGGCTTTTTCCGACACCGCCAATGGCAACTTCAAAAAGGATGGGGGCGCGCGTCATCCCGACGGAAATCACTTCATTACTGTAAATGGGGCGAGTGTTTCGCTGCCGCCGACCGCCGCACGGGTGGAATGGGATTCAAAGCGCAAGAAGATCGTCGGCCGGTGGATGGTGCCGGACGCCGCGATGCTCGACATCAACCGCTAACCCGATTGAGGTCGGGTTGACGCAATCTCTTCAAGCCACTTGCCGCATGCGGCATCATCGGCCGGTGGCGTTTGGTTGGCAATGAGATACCAAGTCTCCCAGTGGGATGCGAATTCGCTAGGAGGAACGGTTTCCATCGGCCCCAAACTCTCGACCTCCAACATGTCCTCACGGGTGAAGGCCTCGAAATTGCAGCCAAAGTCGGGGTAGGCGTATTCCACTTCTGCGTCAAAGCGTTTCAAGAAAACGTTGCCATGATTCGCATAAGCAGCGTAACCCTGTTCGAGGAAGGCGCCAATTTTTTGCGGCCCGAGCTTTTCATCCTGGCGCAAGCGTACTACTGCCTTTCCCCAATTCCATCGCGGATCGGACATATCTGTGTAGTGCCACAACACCAGCGGACTCGCGGGCAACACCTTTTCCGAATGAGCGAGGAATTTGGGTTGCGGAAAAATGCATTCGCCGCCTGGGGCCATGACGGTTAGAGCCCAGGGAGCAAGCTCGATCGCATAAGTGCCTCGATTGTAGATTCGGTGCTCGATCACCAATCCATCTTCATTTGGGCGAATTCGAATCTCTTTCTGTACGAACCATTTTTCTTCGGGCGCGGTGAATACAGTCCATCCATCCTCTTCAGACACCTGAACTTCTTTATTGTCGGGATGAAGCGTCTTGGGCGACTCTTCAGGCGCTATCCAGAGTCGATGTCCCCCGTAGCTGCGATAATCGTCTCCACCCGTTTTCCCCATATCCTTGGCGTACTCCACAAGTTCATTTGGACCACCAATCAATCCGTAGCGAATGATGCGAGGTCCCACTTGAGTAGTGATAATGGCCTCGGTGGAGCCGGCGACTATTCGGACACAGCGATCCCAGCCGCCATAGGGGACGATTTCCATGGAGCTGAGCTTACC
>DATFHI010000219.1:0-3130 GCA_035248525.1 Fimbriimonadaceae bacterium
GGGCAACTTGTCCTTGAGCATCTTGACGCAGTCCATGACGCCTCGGGAATGTCCGTGAGCAGCGTCGATCACTACAAAGTCAACCCCCGCATCCTGCAAAGCCTTGGATCGCTCGTACGGTTGCCGCAAAGCCCCAATCGCCGCACCGCAGACCAATCGCCCCTGATTGTCCTTCGTCGCGAATGGGTGTCGCTGGACTTTGAGAATGTCCTTGATCGTGATGAGTCCCCGAAGCATGCCACTGTCATCCACAATCGGCAGCTTCTCAATTCGGTGTTCGGCGAGCATCGCCTGCGCCTGCTCCAGCGTCGTGCCCACGGCTGCCGTGACCAAATTCTCGGAAGTCATCCGATCCGAAATCTTCTTGCTGAAGTCCGTCTCAAAGCGGATATCCCGGTTCGTTAAAATGCCGACCAGCTTTCCTTCAACGTCGACAATGGGCACTCCCGAAATATGGAAATGCTCCATGAGGTTTACGGCATCTTGGATGGTTTCGTCTGGACCCAGTTTGAAGGGGTTGGTGATAACGCCCGATTCTGATCTTTTGACCCGGTCGACCTGTTCGGCCTGTTGCTCGATGGTCATGTTCCGGTGAATGACTCCGACTCCGCCTTCTCGGGCGATAGCGATGGCCAGGCGGGCATCGGTAACGGTGTCCATCGGCGCCGAAACGATCGGCGTCTTAAGGGCGATTCCTTTTAGGAATGAAGTCGAGGTGTCGGTCTCGCTGGGCAGGACCTGGGTTTGGCGGGGAATTAAAAGTACGTCGTCGAAGCTAAGTCCTTCGCGAAAAGCTGGCATTGGGGCTCCTTGGCTTTTCAATGAATTATGGCTTACCGGACGGCCCGTTTGCCCAGGTCCCTATTTGGGCTGGCTCAAAGTCTTATCCGCGAGATAGTCCTTGCGGTACTTCAATTCGGTCACGATCTGACGCTCGTATTTGGCAAAGTCGTCAAAGCTTCTCAAGTTCTTCTCGAGCGCAATTTTTTGAAGGATCGTGACCAGTGGGCCGAACGAGCCGGTGTTTACTTTCCGATCCATGAGCGTTGCCATTCCCGCCTCGCTCTTGATAAATTGGCTGACTTTTCCGGTTTGGCTTACCCCAAGGAACCCGATATCGATCACGTCTTCGCCCGGATAGTATTGCGACTTCGCCGTCCGGATTTGCGATGCATTAAACGAGGAACTTTTCAGTCCCGCACGTTGGAAAACTGCAATCAAGCGCTTATCCTCGATGATCCGCCGGTTGGCTTCCGGCCCCTGCGCTTCATATCCCGTTTGCCAATCCAGGGCGACCAGTGAGCCTTGCGGCGTCACATCCAGTCCGAACTTTCGGAAATACGACTGGAATCCGGCTGGATCTTGGGTTTTGAAGTCGAGGAGAACCTTCCCCAGTGAACCCGCTCCGTCCTTTAACGACGCGAATTGGATGAAGCCCACCGACACGTAGCCCGTGTCGTAGGTGTTGACGGAATCAAATCCACCCTCCAAGATGCTGACGGCTTTCATTACCCGCGCCTCGCTCTGCGTAACGCCGGCGAGCTTGAGCAAAACGTCGAGCTCCTTTGCCGGCAGGGAACTGACTCTCTTCCCTGCCGCCATTACCCCCTGATCGAATCGATAATACGGATATCGAGCCCGCATCTTGACGTTGTCCTGATAAACCAGCTCAGTGCCGTCATCGAAGGTGACCAGGTGCTCCATCGGTACCACTGCTTCCGCAAACGCCGGCGGATTGCCGGGAGCAGGATTCTGGGTCGGAACGCCATTGACCATGCTCGTGTAGGGTTGCTGAACGAAGGTCACCATATCCTCTGGCATCGGACCTGGCATTGGCGGCTCGCTTTGAGGAACGCTGGTGTCTACGGTCGAGGGCTTGGAGCCAACCAGGGCATTCGCTGCCGTCGCGACTTGCCCAGCTTGCCAGCGATCGTGATCGAACTTCGAGCCGATCCATGTATCCCACGCCTTATCCCGTTCTTCTTTGCCGGTAATATCGGACGTGGGCTTCATCGCAACTCCCCGCGCCCGGTTGAAAGTCCACAGCCAGGTGCTTCCGGCAACCGTCAGCCGGACTTGCCACAGCCCAACTTTGGCAAAGTCCTTGGGGGGAACGACCTCGTACCGACCGGGCTGCGCCCAGTAATCGTGGACCGCCTGCCTTTCCGTTGCCGTGAACATCGGCTGGAACTGGATGGAGGCGACGGCTGCGCCAAGGGCAAGGAAACTTTCAAGCATCATGCATCTCACTGCGCAATCCTTGGCGCGGATATTCATGTTAACTGAATTTGGCGGCCCGATCCAAGTCGAATTTCACTTCATACTGATTGTCGATCCATGCCTCGAGTCTCCGTACTCCTGACCTGCTACAACCACCTTCCCTATCTCAAGGTGGCGCTGGAAGGCGTGTACGCTCAGACCTGCAAAGATTTCGAGATTGTTGCTTTGGACGATGGATCGACCGACGGAAGCCGGGATTTCCTACGGGAAGAGGAGTCCAAGGGCAGATTGAAATGCGTCTTCAACGCAAAAAATCTCGGAACTTACGCTACTTTGAACGTTGGGTTGGAACTGGCTTCCAGCGAGTTCATCGCAATTCTCAACGACGATGATCTTTGGGCGCCTGAGAAACTTGAAAGACAGATCGCAATGATGGATTCCAACGCGAAGATTGGATTGGTCCACTGCGGAGGTTGGTTCATTGGGGGCGATGGGAAGAAGTTGGCGGACCCGGCCCCGCTCGGGTTCGAATATCCAAGCACACCCACCGGCGATGTTTTGGGCATGGAAATCCTGTACAACCACATCATCACGAGCAGCGCGGTGGTGCGAAAGAAGTGCTTCGACGAGTGCGGACCATTCGATCCCGCGTTCTTTGGTTCTGGCGACTGGCAAATGTGGCTGCGGATTTGCCAAAGGTTCGAGGTGGGCTACGTCGATGAACCACTCTGCTTCTACCGAGTCCATCAAACAAACGCCAGCCATATGAAGGACAAGATCAACGAGGACGACGCGCGAATTCGAGAGTGGATCACGTCTTGGCAATCCCAATTTCAAGAGCGATCGGATCTGCAAGATGCGTTTGCCCACAATTGGGCCTGCCTCGGGACGGAGCGAACTTGGAAGGGCG
>DATFHI010000220.1:0-6155 GCA_035248525.1 Fimbriimonadaceae bacterium
CCGCCGAAGCGCACGTTCATCGTCCATGGCGAACCGCCCGCGCAGCTCGCGTTGCAGGAGAAGATCGCGCAGCAGTTGGGCTGGGCGACTTCCATCCCCGCGCAAGGGCAAGTTTTCGATCTGCCATAGTTGAAAAATGCGAATCCTGGTGGTGGGGTCAGGTGGCCGCGAGCATGCGCTGGCCTGGAAATTGGCGCAAGAAGCGGAGGTTTACGCCGCTCCCGGCAACCCTGGAATAGCTCAGGATGTCGAGTGCATTCCAGTCCCGGTTAGCGATTTTGAGGGTTTGCTCAATGCCTGTCGATCAAGGTTGATCGATCTTGTAGTCGTTGGACCGGAAAATCCGTTGGTTGCCGGACTTGCCGACTTCCTGCGAAGCAACGGCTTCTCCGTCTTTGGCCCAGGCAAGGCCGGGGCCCAGTTGGAAGGCTCCAAAGCATTTTCAAAAGAGTGCATGACTCGAGCGGGTGTTCCCACCGCCGCATTTGCCACGTTTACGAAACCCGAACCGGCTAAATCCTACGCGGCCAAACTCGTCGACGAAGGCAGACTTCCGGTAGTGAAGGCGAGCGGCAACGCGGTTGGAAAGGGGGTCTTCGTTTGCAACTCTTCCCAAGAAGCCGGCGACGCCATCGACTCCCTCATGACCGACCGGCAATTTGGCGAAGCGGGGGCGACGGTCGTTGTGGAAGAGCGGCTGATGGGCTTTGAGTTTTCTTTGCTTACCATCTGCTCAGGGACGGAATATTGGAGTTTGCCGGTTGCCCAGGATTACAAGCGTGCGCTGGATGGAGATCGCGGTCCAAACACCGGTGGCATGGGCTCGGTTTCGCCAGTAGAGGCAGTCCGCGCGGACCTTGTCGCAGAAGCGGAACGGTGCGCGGTCAAACCAATTTTGGAGTTGCTCGCAACCGATGGTATTCCCTATCGTGGAACCCTGTTCTCGGGGTTCATGGTGCAGAACGGAACTCCTTATTGCCTGGAGTATAACGTTCGGTTCGGTGATCCGGAAACGCAGACGGTCATGCGCAGATTGGGCAAAGGATTGGCCGAGTGCTTGCGATCGGCCGCCACTGGACATACGCCCGTTCCGGTTCAGATCTTGGACCGGGCAGCAGTTACGGTGGTTTTAGCGAGCGGTGGCTATCCTGGCGCTTTTGAAAAGGGATACCCAATTCAAATTCCAACCGGGCTGCCGAGTGAAGTCAAACTGTTTCACGCCGGAACGTCGATGAAGGATGGTCAACTGGTTACCTCCGGTGGGCGGGTCATTGGGGTTTCCGCAACTGGCGAATCGATTCCTGACGCGGCTGCAATGGCGTATTCGGCGTGCGAAGCCATTGGGTTTCAAGGCAAATTTTTCCGAAAAGACATCGCTGCTTGCCCGGTTTAGCTACATTCCAACCTGATTTCCCGAAATAATCGCAGAGAAGATTGCCGGGTTTAACGGTTCCCCGTCGGATTGACAGGCAACGACTTTAGATGTCTACCCGATAACTTCGCTATGAACGGAAACATGTTCACCCATCTCATCGCTCAGAAGTCGAATGACCTCAATGTGGCGGCACTGTTGTCGCAATATTGGTATGCCCTGGCTGCCGTCATCGTCATCGGAGTGGTGGTCAAGATGAGCCGTTCTCGTCGCAAACCAAGATCGTATCGCTGGTAGTTCCCCCTTCTCTTCGGCCAACTTTGTCCCAGGTATCCTGAATTCTCGAATCGAGATGAGGATGCAGCGCGGATGACCGAAGTGATCATGCCCAAGATGGGCGACGGTATGGAGGAAGGCACTCTTTTGGAGTGGCTCAAGAAAGAGGGTGACGCCGTCAAGTCTGGCGAGGTCATCGGTAACATCCAAACGGACAAAGCGACCTTGGAGTTGGAAGCTCCCGGGACCGGCGTCCTCAGCGGGATCTTGATCAATGAAGGCGAGACCGTGCCGGTGGGTCAGGCCATCGCCGCACTTTTGAAGGAAGGGGAAAAGCTTCCCAGCGGGTGGGGCGGAGGAAAGTCTGCAACTGCAGCAGTTTCAGAATCCAAGTCCGAAGCGCCTGCCCCTGAAGCGAAAACCGAAGAAGCAGCGCCGGCGACTCCAAAAGCAACTGAAGCCCCGGCGCCGGAAGAGTCCGCAAAATCCAACGGTTCGACGGCGGGTGCAAATGACCGAGTCAAAGCAAGCCCGTTGGCGCGGAGAATGGCCAAAGAACTCGGGGTCGAGTTGTCGGGCGTCAAGGGCTCCGGACCCGGTGGACGAATTGTGGAGAAGGACGTCAGGTCGGCGGGCAAGGCTCCCGCGCAGAAATCGGTCCCAGTTGCCGCATCCGCCGAAGACCAGGTCGTTTCTCTAAATCGCCTTCGCCAGATCACTGCGAAGCGAACTCAGGAATCCAAGCAGCAGGTACCCCACTTCTACGTCACCGTGGAAGTCGACGTGGAGAAGATCCTGGCTCTTCGAGCGATGTTCGAAGAAGAGGAAAGCGGCAAGGTCAGTATCAACGACTTCGTGGTGAAGGCCTGTGCCCTGGCGCTGAGAGATATGCCCGGAGTAAATGCCACATTCCAAGGCGACAAGCTCCTACAGTACGGCGGAGTCCACGTGGGAATCGCGGTTGCCTTGGAAGATGGCCTCACCGTGCCGGTAGTTCACAATGCGGATCAGTTGTCGCTTCGCGCAATTAGCGCCCGGGTACGAGATTTGGCCGGTCGTGCCAAGGAGAACAAGTTAAGTCTCGACGAGCTCACTGGTTCGACGTTCTCCATATCCAACATGGGAATGCTAGACGTAGACAACTTCCTGGCGATCGTTAATCAACCGAACTCAGCGATTCTGGCGATCAGTTCGGTCCGCAAGCGGGTTGTAGCAACCGAGGACGATGAGATCGAGATCCGAAGTCGGATGAACATCACTTGCTCATTTGATCACCGGGTCGCCGACGGTGCAGTTGGCGCCAAGTTCATCAATGTAGTGAAAGACTACTTGGAGAATCCAACCCGGCTTTTGAATTAGTCCGACGGCATTCAGGTACTCTATTGGTTCCCCAATTTTCGATTGGCGGATGAAACCCCATGAGCGAAGAAACAACTGCGCCGCAGAAGACGGAGTCTCCCGCTTCTGCCGAAGCCCAAGGCACGAGACAAGGCGGACCTCGCCCCGATAAAGATTCGATGGGCGAATCGGGTCCCCGGTTTAAGAGCAAGCGACGTCGGAAAGTCAGCTACCTGACGATCAACAAGATCGACAAGGTGGACTACAAAGAGATCAATATTCTCCGCCGCTTCCTGAACGACCGCGGCAAGATTTTGGCCAGTCGCCAAACCGGTAACACGGCCAAGCAGCAGCGCATGATTTCGAGCGCCGTCCGCAAGGCGCGAGAAATGGCGCTCTTGCCATTCGTGGTAACCGAGATGAGTGCAGAGCGACGGGAATACACCCCGCGGCGTGAGCGCTACGGCGCCGACCGAGCACCAGCTCCAGCCGCTGAACCCGCCGCGGAACCGAAGGCCGCCGAAGCCAAACCAGCGGAAGAAACTGCCGAGTAAGTCGTTGAATCATGCCGCCCCGAAAACGTTTCGGGGCGGCTTTTTCTTTGCTTCGCAAACTGCTCCAACTTCTTGAATTGAAAAACCTCGCAAAATCAACGAGAGTTGACCTAAAGACGATGGGGGTTTGGGCCACCATATCAAGTGGGGGAACCCGGGAGGAATACGGGCAGGATGCCATTTATCGTTGCAGGACTAACCGCGATCGTCGCATTGGCGGGGGGAATTCTAGCCAACGTGGATCCAGCATCATGCATCGCCCGGGCAGTGCTAGCATTTTTTCTAGGATGGATCGCCGCTCAAGTGTGGCAGTTGATTCTTATCCAGGTTGGATTTCGAGTTCGGAAGGAGGGCCCGGCAGAGAAATCCATTCCATCCGAAGAATTGCCGGCGGCCTAACATAATAGGAATCGGGCTTCAGAGGAATTATGCCGCTATCACCAGAACAGCTTAGTCGCGCGTGGAGAGAGTTTAAAGTCGAGGGTCATCCGACCGCGCGGGTCGAGCTCATCAACCATTACTCTTATCTTGTAAAGATCACTGCCGGCCGCTTGGTCACCAGTTTGCCCGGAGGCTTGGACCGCGAGGATTTGGTAGGGGCGGGGGTCATTGGCCTAATAAAGAGCGTGGATCAGTTCGATCCGAGCCGCGACGTCAAATTTGAGACGTACGCCATTGCGCTGATCCGGGGAGCGATTCTCGAGATGCTTCGCGACGAGGACTGGGTACCGCGTTCAATTCGTGAAAAGCTGAAGGCTCTGGACCGCGCGATGAGCTCTTTGGAAACCAAAATCGGCCGCCCTGCCACCGAAGGTGAAATTGCCGAACACATGGGCGTTTCCACCGGCGAAGTGAGCGAATTGATGGTCCGGATGGGCCGAACGAATATTTACTCCCTCGACGACATCCTGGGCACAAGTGACAGCGACGATCAAATCCACTTCATCGAACTGATCGTGGATGAAGATTCCAATCCGGGTGGAGAAATCGAGGGGAAAGAGATTCGCCGCATTCTCGCCGCTGGCGTCGATCGTCTTCCGGACCGAGAACGCTTGGTGGTCGCGCTTTACTATTTCGAAGGACTGACCTTCAAGGAAATCGGACGAGTACTGGGTGTATCCGAGTCGCGAGTCTATCAACTCCACACCCAAGCCATGAACCGGCTACGAAACTTCATGAGATCGGAGGGTGCCGTCCACTCGTAAGGACGTCGCCATTGGGCGATGGGCGAACTCGAACGCATTCCTGGCATTCAGCCCACCTTTCTTCGCCCCCTGCCATCTAATGGGGCGGAGGATCGCCGACGTCGTAATGCCAATCCCGCGCCGCGCCGGGACCACCTCGAACTTCATGAGGAAGAAGTTGAAGCGGAAGAGACTGTTGAGCCAGAACCACCCGAACCGGTAGGCGGTCTGGATATTTGCGCTTGAGCGGCACGATTCTTGATTTAATGTCGTTGAACCTTGAGCGGATCTCAATCCGGGCTGTAAATTAGCATCAAGGTATCCTCAACCTAGTGATCCGAGGCAGAGATTTGACCAAATCCTTAACCCCTTTCTTAGTAATCGGCGGCTTACTGGCAGTTGGCTGCGGTAAGAGCGGCGATGGCGACACCCTGGCGATCGTCAACGGCGTTTCCATTCCAATGCGCGACTACTACCAAACCATGGAGCGCAAGGACGTTGTCACCGCCTTCGTAAATCCATCCACGATGTCGGTCGACCGCGGCAACGGCCAACTGGCGCCCCAGGTAACCGTGGTTCGCCTTCAGCCCGCGATGGCATTCCAAGCCTTGCAGGAGTGCATCGCCAACGAAGTCATTCGACAGGTTGCCAAGGATGAAGGCGTTTATCCAACCGATGAAGATCTCCAGCAGGAGATCAAGCTTCAAGAAGAAGCCAAGCCAAACTTCGTGAAGGAAGCGAGCGAAAACGGGCTGACGATCGATCAAATTAAAAACGCATTGGCCATGCAATTAGTCCGCCACAATCTTCAAGCCAAAGGCGCCAAGCCGCCGACCGACGAAGAGATTAACGACTACATCAAGGCGAACCCGGCTCAATTCACCGAGCCAGCCCGCGCCGCGCTCCTCTACATTGAAGCCGTGGACGATAAAACGAAAACGCTGGCCGAAAAGGAGTTGAAGGAGGGCAACATGTTCGCCGCCGTCGCCTCCCGATACAGCGTTGCGCCGGACGCCAAGGCGAAGGGCTACCGTTACCCGACCGAGGTCGTCCCGCAAATGCCAGTTGCGCTCCAGAAACTGGTTGAGAAGACGAAAGAAAACACGATGACCTCTTGGAACAAGGATGACCGGACCGGACATTGGGTCATCTTTTACGTCCAACGGAAGGCTAAGCCGAAACCCGCGCAACTCAACCACTACTTTCGAACCATGTTGAGCCGCCAGCTGCAAGCGCGGAAGGGTGTGCGCTCGAACGATCCAGACAAACGCATCGCCGAAAAGCTGAAAGCGAGCAAGATTGAGATCAAGATCAAGTATCTCGAAGAGCCTTGGAAGAAGGCCTTTGAGGAGCTAACTAAGCCGAAGGAGCCTGGTCAGTAAGCTCCTAATAAGTCAGACACAAGAATGGGGCGGGTAGCAGATTTGCTAC
>DATFHI010000221.1:0-4894 GCA_035248525.1 Fimbriimonadaceae bacterium
TAAATCACCCAACTCCAACCTCGACCATGCATTCCTCGCCACCGACATCCACACCGGTGAGCAGATCACTTCAACTGAGGAATATCTGGGGCCGTTTGGAATCGAGAGCTCTCTAGCCGACGCCTTATTTCTGGCGGAGAAGAATACGATCTACCCGGATCCGGACGAAATTTCCGCGCTTGAAAACTACGTTCGCGACTTCCTTCTCGACGATCTTCAGAACCCCTCCGACGGCACAATCGGTAGCGCGTTCGCCGACCAAAAATCCGTTGCCTTCAATGCCGGCCGCGCGCAAATCTACACGCTTGCCGCCAATTTGTATTCCTCCATGTACCGATTGGAGCAGCTTAAGTTGACCTCGGTGACCGGCAACTTGGATCGATTCCTCCAAACTTCCGCTTTGGCGGGTGCGATTACCGCCGGAAATTCGGAATTTGGGTCTGCCCTTTTGCTGGGTGAACTGCGGCAGTTTGTCGGGGAGTTGGATGCACCAGAGCACAGCGCCCTGATCTCTCAAGCCTGGCAAACTCTCAGCTTCGCTTATGCCGCGGCGTCTCAACGGTCCTTCCCCTTCGGAGGGCCAAGCGGTTGGTCGACCGAAGCATTCAGGGAAGCTTTCGAGGGCGCGAGCTCGGGAATAAATCCGAGCCTTGCCGAAGAGGCGATGCGGTTCGCCTTCGCCGCCCGATCGCTAAGCCCGAGTTGGTGGTGGTATGCCAGCGACAAGCGGTGGCTGGAAGAGCATGAAATTCCGCACCCCGCGATGATCGACAAAGGGGAACTCTGCCTCGGCCCCACCACGGTCACCAATTCCCTCATGTTCTTTCGGTTGCTGGAGCGCGACTATACGACTTTGCCGGATAGCTACCTCCGACTCGCTTTTGGAGGCATGCTTGGAATTTGGGCGCTGGTTCGCGCCGATGGCGCCGGATCGATGGGTTTCTGCCCCGATCCCGCTTCCAAACAATTCGGAATCTCCCCCCTCACCGGCGACGTGGGAATTGGACTATTCGCGTACCTGCGGAATGTTGCCAGCTACGTCTTGCCCACTCGAACTGCGGGCGTAATCACGTTCGGCTGCCACTTTGAGATGTCGACCGTGGACAACCGCGATGTCTACATCGTGAAGCCCTGGGATGGAGTGGGCCGGCGGATCGTAGTCCGGCAAATTGGTTTCGAAATTCGCGCGGCGTTCGGCGTGTTTCGCGAACTCACGTTCGACACCCGAAAACGCTGGGCCCGTGCCGTGATTCATAATCCGGCGAATTCAGCCATGGAGTCAGAAATTCTCGTTAAAGGATTGTGGGGAAAGACCGTGGAATACCAATCGCAAAAATTTCACGCTTCCAATGGCTCGATCCTCATTCCCCTCCGGTTGGATGCCGGAGCTACATCGACAATTGATCTAAAGGTAATTGAATGAACGAAATTCCAATGTGGTGGTTGATTTTGTCCGCGTTGTTCTTTGCGACGAACGCGATCCTCGTCGGCGCGCTAGCGTTCGCGATGTTCAAGCTCGGCAACGTCGTAATGGAACTCAAGCCCAAAGTTGAAGCCCTAGTTGAGAAGGTCGATGGCGTCACCACGAAAGTCGACAGTCTTACAACGACTATCCAATCGACCGTTTCAAACGTTGGCCACAAGGCGGAAGGGATTGCCGGATCGGCCTCATCCATGGCGCTTACCACCAGCAAAGTGTTCGAGAAATATGCGCCGATTCTGGGAATTGTATTGACCGGGATGAAGCTTCTATCCGCATTCACCGATTTCAAAAAGCGGAGTCAGCCTCACCCGGACGACATGGAAGCCTAGGTCCCTTGTCGTCGTCCAAGGATTCAGGTATCATCTCACTTCAAGCCGCGGGATGGAGCAGTCTGGTAGCTCGTCGGGCTCATAACCCGGAGGTCGCAGGTTCAAATCCTGCTCCCGCACCCAAGTTTTGGAGGCCGTGAATTTATGCGCAAGCACCAAATTCACGGCCTCGTTGATTTTGTTCACCCGGTATACGAGGTCTCCTACAGAAGCAATTGGGAAGGCTGGCTAATTTTGTAAAGTGTTTCAATCCAGGTGAAGACTTGAACATCCGATCTTGGAGGAGCGTCATTGAGTCGTGAAGTGGCTTGTCCGTTTCGTTAGGGTAGCGGTATTTCGGATCAAGCGTCTCTTCGAAACGCAGACGTTATTCCCGTCATTTCCCACGCCAGGAGTATCGCTTCCTCCGGAAACAAAGGAGCACGTACCAGATGTGCTGATGGACCTCGGACCCCTCGGTAGCCGTGCAGCTCAGATGGCAAGGGCGCATGAGTTAGGAATGGCGTACGTGGATCTCCATCGAATTAAGATCGATGATAGTGTTCGATCCCTAGTTCCATTGTCAACGCTCTTAGAGCATCAAGTCCTTCCCCTCAAGTGTTCCGATGACTGTCTTTGGCTCGCTTGCTCAGATCTCGAGGACTTGGGCGCTTTTGAGACGATTCGCTCCCTCACTGGCCTCAAGGTAATTCCCGTACTTGCCTTGGCCGAGGTAATCGACGATATGCTGCACAAGCGGATTTTGTCCATTGATGCATAAACCCGTTACTCGTTCAATTTCAAGCCTGAAATTAGTCGCTGGCAAGCTGTAGCGAAACTGGGAGCGTTGGTAATCAGAAACGAATGCTGGCGCCGCTCCTCGCTATTAGCTTTGTTATATGTTCGAGATCATGCTCGGCTAACCTGTCGCATACCTTGTCGGCATCTTGCATTTCCGAATTCAGCACGACGAGATCAAATCTTTGACTCGCCAGTAGTTCTAAAGCGTGTACGGCGTCACGCGAACATTCAACACGATATCCCTGCCGTTCCAGGTTCCGTTGCAAGAGACCTGTTATGTGCTGCTCAACTTCACAAATCAGCACTCTCTGAACCGATGCAGTCTCTTTCTGCGTTCGTGTCACTTTCCTCTTATTCTATAACCTTCCCGTTACATTTGGGCTGTGTTACCGAACTCACGTGCCCCAACCTCACCTTTGCTCCACCCTAAGCCATAATTCATCCAGTGAGTGAACCGAGCGGCCGCGACAAATCGCAAAACCCAGACCTGAATCAAAGACCGCGCGACCTCTCTCAAGTCAGGGCCGTATATTTCGACCTCGACGACACCCTTTGCGCCTACTGGGACGCTTCCAAAATTGCACTTGCCAAGGCATTCAACGCCTACCCGGTGAGCGGAAAGACCAGCGAGGAAATGGTCCGGCAATGGGCGGCCGCATTTCGGGACTTCGCTCCGACTCTCAAGCAAACAGGTTGGTATGAGGGATACCTCAAAAGTGGAGCACCCACCCGATTGGAGCAGATGCGCTTGACTCTGATGCGAGTGGGAATCGAGGATCCCGCCCACGCCGCGAGCCTGAGTGAATCCTACATGCGCTCCCGAGATGAAGCGCTGGCCTTGTTCCCGGATGCTTTAGACCTGCTCGAATACCTGAAGCCCAAGTATCCCCTTGGACTCATCACTAACGGCCCCGCCGACATTCAACGCCAAGAGGTGGTGACCCTGAAGCTTGAGGGCTACTTCCCGCACATCTTTATCGAGGGTGAAATCGGAGAAGGCAAGCCACTGCAAAGCGTCTTCAAACGGGCGGCGGATGCGGTCGGATTCAGTCCAAACGAAATCGTATTCATCGGGAACAGCTATGACCACGACATGGCCCCCGCCATCGCCGCCGGATGGCGCACAATCTGGGTCCGCCGGGAGAGCGACGTTCCCCCCAGCGCCGATTTGGACAAAGAGCCCAAACCGAAGGAAAAACCGCTTGGCGCCCCTGCTCCGGATGCCATTGTCGATAATCTGGCGATCCTGAAATGCTGGCTCTAAGCAATTACCTGGAAAATTTCTCTTGTAACGTCCTAGGTCTGGGAAACCTTGCCGGGGGCATGAACGTTCAAATGGTTGTCATCGGAAGAAACCGCCGATAGACGAGACGCAAATCCTCTAACCCGGCCCGCCCTCCCCAAGGCGGGCTTTTAATTTTTTCAGGACCCCGAACGTCTAAAATCCAACTATGCGCATCGCTTGCGTTCAGTCCAATGTCCAGTTTGCGGACCCCGCGGCCAACGCGGCAAATGCTATTTCCAAACTCGAATCATTATCCGAGCAAGGCGTTGAGTTGGCGATCTTTCCTGAAGCCTATCTCACCGGTTATTGCGTGGCAAATGAAGCCGAAGCGGAGAGCATTGCCATCGAGCAGACCGACGCATCCGTAACCGCCATCCAATCCGCGGTCGACCGTCTGGAGATTGGTGCGGTCGTTGGCTTTGCTGAACAGGGCATCGAAGGCGAGCTTTTTAATGCGGCGGCAATCTTTGAACCTGGTCAACGCACGCGCTTTTATCGGAAAACCCATCTGCCATTCCTGGGCTATGACCGCTTCGCCAACCCGGGAGACCAATTGGAGATATTCGAAACTCGCTGGGGAAAAATCGGTTTACTCATCTGCTTCGATCTGCGTCCGCCGGAGGCGGCGCGGACTCTTGCCTTGAAAGGCGCTGACCTCATCGTGTTGCCAACAAACTGGCCAGTGGGCGCGGAAGTCTCTGCCGACCATGTTTCCATCGCCCGCGCGGCGGAAAACAAGGTCTTCTTCGCCACGTGCGATCGGGTTGGTGACGAAAACGGAACGCACTTTATCGGGCGCAGCAAGATCATCCACACCAGTGGACGGGTGCTCGCATCCGCCGGCGAAGCGGAAGAGATTATCATTGCCGATATCGACTTCTCGGAGGCCCGGAACAAGCGCATTGTGAATATCCCCGGAGAGTACGAGATGGAAGTGTTCGGCAGCCGCCAACCGAGCCTGTACGGTCCAATCACGGAGCAGCCGCTCGGCCTCTCCAAACCGTTTGCGCAATAATG
>DATFHI010000222.1:0-7302 GCA_035248525.1 Fimbriimonadaceae bacterium
ATGCCGTCGCCTTGTACAAAGCGGGGAACATTAACGGCGCTAAAACTAATTTTGAAGCGTTGCACGCTGAAATTCCGGAGAATTCGGACGTTCTTGCATGGCTGGGCTTTATCTACCTTCGTACCAATGAACCCGCAAAAGCCGTTCCGATTTTGGAGCAGGCAGCCAAGGTGCGAGACAAGGATCTCGAAGTTCAAACCAATCTGGGCAATGCCTACATGGAAACGAACCAGATCGATGCGGCACTTGCGCAATTTGGAGTTGTGGCCAAGCTGAGCCCAACCATGGCTGAGCCGCATTACAACATGGGCACGGTCTACCTGAAGAAGAAGGACTATGAAAAGGCGGTTGCGGAATTCACCGAAGCCGACCGGCTCAAGCCCAATGATCCTTTCACGCTGAACAACCTCGGAGTTGCCTATGAAGGCGGAAGAAATATGGTTGAAGCCGCCAAGGCATTCAAGCGGGCCGCCGATATCCGGCCTGACCATATGACTTTTGCTCGAAATGCCGGCTTTACGTTGATTCAAGCCAAAAGGTCATCGGAAGCAATCCCCTACCTCGAGAAGGTCAACAAAGCAGATCCAAACGATTTGCTGGTGGCCACCGCGCTTGCTGAGGCTTACTCCGTCAACAACCAGAAAGCCGACGCCTTGAAAATCTACGAATCGATCAAGGATAAGCGATCAGACAGCGCGCCATTCTGGTTCAATCTTGGCGTCATGCGAGGAGCGCAGGGCGACCAATCCGGCGCCGAAACTGCCTACCGCAAGGCGCTCGAGATCGATGGTACGGATATCGACACCTTGAACAATCTTGGACTGCTTCTTTATAAGCAGGGCAATTACGGAGAGGCCCGGACGATTTTTGACAAGTTGGTTGGTGTCAATCCATCTAGCATCGACGCAAAAATCAACCTCGGCGCGGCGACGGCAAAGTCGGGCGATATGGATGCCGCGATTTTGATCTGGAAAGACATCATTCGAAAGGATTCCACCCGCAATGGCATCAGACTCGATCTTGCCAACGCCCTGTGGGAGAATGGGGATACGGAAGGCGCTAAATACCACTATTTGGAATTGTTAAAGCGTGATCCTAAAAACGCTCCGGCCCTCAATGGCCTGGGAATGTACAACCTCCAGAAGACCAACTTGCCCGCTGCCGACCAGTATTTCCGACGCAGCATTCAAAGCGATGCGAAGTTCACTCCGGCCTATAACAACCTGGCAATACTTTTGGAGCGGTCGAACAAGCGCGCACAAGCCATACTTCTGTTGGAGCGCGCCAACAAGATCAATCCACAGGACGCAGAAGTAAAGAAGAATTTGGATCGGATGAAGGCTGCGGGTTAGCGGTTGCGGATCAATTTCTACATAAATCATCATCGCCCAGATGCACTGGATGCTGCATCCCGGGCGGCATCCTGGATTGCCAGCCAAGGACATGAAGTTGGTTTCGATCAGGAAGCGGCGTCTCTCTTGAAGAAGAAAGCGGTCCCTTCGACGGAATTCGGGAAATGCGATCTTGTGGTCACATTTGGCGGCGACGGCACTTTGATCCGCGCGTCCCACCTTTGTTCCGAGTTCGGAACTCCAATCCTGGGCGTTTATTTCGGCCGATTTGGTTTCGTAACCCAATGCACCGACGAAGGCTTGAAGTCCTGTCTCAGCGATTTTTTTGCGGGCAAATGTCACGTGGAACCTCGCATGATGCTCCAAGTCGACCTCGTGCGCGGAAAGAAGTCGGTTGCCACGATCCATGCACTGAACGAGATCGCGCTTCAAAGGGAAGTGATGGTGCGAATGATGACGTTCGAGGTGATTGTCAATCAACATCGCCTTACCAGCTATCCGGCGGACGGCATTACCATCGCAACCCCGACCGGTTCGACCGCCTACAACTTAAGCGCCGGCGGACCCATTTGCGACCCGCACGTCCAAGCTCTGGTGCTGAACGCCCTCGCGCCCCATACCCTAAGTGCACGACCCTTGGTCTTGAGCCCGGACTCGGAGATTCTGCTGCGAGTTTCCACCAATGGGGATGCCGTTCTGAGCGCCGACGGCCAAGTGCGGCTCCACATTCTGTCGGGAGATGAAGTCCGAGTCATCCGGTCCCCGCGTGTGACAAACTTAGTGACCGTGGTGCCCAACGATTTCCTCGTGA
The DNA here is from genome assembly GCA_035248525.1 of Fimbriimonadaceae bacterium. GTDB lineage: Bacteria > Armatimonadota > Fimbriimonadia > Fimbriimonadales > Fimbriimonadaceae > 55-13. The sequence goes on from DATFHI010000222.1 coordinate 2,164, forward strand.
AACTCAGTTCTCGACTCTTTTGGAGCCAGAGCATTATCGGAGATTCACATTGAGCCTTCTCGGGGTGCGAGATGTACATGTGGAGTTTCCCAGCCATGGTGGCACGGTTCGCGCTCTCGATGGAGTTTCCTTGAACGTCGAGAAAGGCGAAACCCTTGCCGTCGTGGGAGAATCAGGTTGCGGTAAGACCACCTTAGCGCGCTGCGTTTTGGGTTTGCAGCACATGACGGCCGGTCACATCGACCTGCTTGGAATGAAGGTTGAAGGAACTCCGAAAGGGGTCGTGGAGCGGGTTGGAATGGTCTGGCAAGACCCGTATGCGAGTCTTGATCCAAAATGGTCCGTCGGCCGCTCCATGTGCGAACCCCTAAGGCTGGCGGGAAAGCGTCGGGATGTATCCGAAATGTTTCGCGAAGTCGGCCTGGACCCAGGCTTGCAAAATCGGTATCCGCACCAACTCAGCGGCGGCCAACGTCAGCGCGTGGCGATTGGAAGAGCATTGGCGCTGAAACCTCCGTTGGTGATTTGCGATGAGCCAACCGCCGCCCTCGACCTGAGTATCCGAGCTCAGATTCTCAACTTACTGCGCGACCTTCAAAAGTCGATCGGAAGCTCATTTCTGTACATCTCTCACGACCTCACAACCGTCCGGTACCTTGCCGATCGAGTGGCGGTGATGTACTTGGGCAGAATTATGGAATCAGGCCCAACTGAGCAGATTTTCCAGGACCCGCGACATCCGTACACGAAGGCGCTATTGGATTCCGCCCCGGACATCCATAAGATGATGCACCTGCCGGACGCACCTCCCGGAGAGATTCCCGATCCAAGAACCAAGTTCGTAGGGTGCCGGTATGTAGGCCGATGCGTCCGGTCCATCGAAATCTGCCCGAGCGTAGACCCGGCCGCCACCGAAGAGGGTGGAAGGGTTTACTACTGCCACAATCCTCACCAAGCACCGGTAGCAGCGTCGGCACTGGAACCGTAACCCTAAAAAATGTCGCTACAAACTCGTTGCAATTCGGCGAGGCTGGGCAGACTCGCTTGTGCGCCTAGGCGCGTGGTCGCCAAGGCTCCCGATCGATTAGCAATCATGACGGCATTCACGGGTTCTCGCCCCTCGTTAAGGAATAAGGCCAGAGCGCCACTGAATGCGTCGCCCGCCGCCGTTGAGTCCACCGAGGATACAGAAATGGTGCGACAGTGTTGCCCGCCCGTGTGATTCGCGTAGTAACAGCCTTTGGCGCCCAGGGTCACGGCTACGTTTTGAACTCCTGCGTCAAGGAACCACTTTGCGGCCTGTTCGCAAGTCGCATCGTCGATGGGGGCGATGCCAGTCAGGCTTTCCGTCTCTGATTCGTTAGGAGTAATCCAGGCAAGGCCGTCATAAATCTCTTTGGGAAGGTTCGTCGCCGGAGCAGGGTCCAAAATTCCAATCTCTGCCTCTTTCAGCACCGCGGCAACCGTTTCAACGGGTATCTCCAGCTGGGTTAGAACCGTGCGACACTCCTGCTTGCCCATTCGATCCTCGACGAAGTCGATCGTGACGCGGGCGTTGGCGCCGGGAGAGATGACTATGGTGTTTTCTCCGGACTCTGCGACCGTTATCATCGCCGTCCCGGTGGAGATATCTTGCTCAGCATAAACGTTTGAGGTGTCGACGCCAAATTGCCGGAGACTACTAATTATCTGCAAGCCGAACGAATCGTTGCCGACTTTACCGATGAAGACCGGCGTCCCGCCGAGTTTGGCAATTGCGCAGGCTTGATTGGCGCCTTTCCCTCCAGTGAAGCGTGCAAAACCACTTCCCAGAACAGTTTCTCCAGGCACGGGAAATCGCGGGACCGTAGTCACCAGGTCGATATTTGCGCTTCCAACGACGATAAGCCCAGGAACTCCGGACAACACTCGGCTAGTTTAGCGTTCAGGAAATGCAATTTAAGCTCCTGTTACGTCTTGAACGTCAAGAAAATGGATTTCCTTTCACTCATGATGCAGTGCTCGTTTTTGCCGGTCAGCATAGGAGCGAGCCCCGCGGTGGAAATGGAATTACCCGGCATTTTGCTCTCTGCAGGGTCGGGCTTGCCTTGTCAATCCGGAGATCGGTTAACGGTCGAGTATTGGATTCAGGACGAAACGGGCAAAGAGATTGCCAACAGCGAGCGGCGGGGAGTACCGTACACCTTCGAGCTATTCGGACCGACGAGCGATTCGCTTTTGAGTGCCGGGGCAGTGGGCGCAACGGAAGGAGAAGAGCGCTGCCTCGTCCTTTTCAAGGAGGAGTGGTATCCGCAAGTGGGGCCATTCAGTTTAATCCACGAGCCTGGACCCGTTCTGCTCCGCATAAAAATCGCTCGCATCGAGCGAAGGTAGAATCTGCCCGATGTTAGCGGAACTCAGGGAGCTTTGGCGCTACCGCGAGTTGCTTTTGGTCATGATTCAGCGAGATCTGAAGATCCGCTACAAGAATTCCGCCCTCGGATTCTTTTGGTCATTCCTTAACCCGTTATTAACGGTGTCGGTGATGACGTTTGTGTATGGTCAATTTATTTTCAAAGATCAGCCAAACATGGGCGCATATATCATGGCGGCATATCTACCGTTCATGTTTTTTCAGATGTGCTTAATGGACAGCGCGCAATCGATAATCGCCGCGCTTCCTCTAATCAAGAAAATTTACTTTCCGCGCGAAATATTGCCACTAGCGGCCGTATTCAGTAATTTTGTAAATTTCCTTCTGGCGCTGGGGATTTTCTTCCTCTATCTCCTGATCAACTACGCACTTCACCCTGGCTCATTTCCGATTCAAGGATCAGTCTGGATTGTGCCAATTCTACTCATTTTCAGCCTCTGCCTTTCCGCCGGGGTTAGCCTTATTATCTCGGCACTGAACACCTTCTATGAGGATATTAAGTACATTGTCGGCGTTGTTTTGTACTTGTTATTCTTTCTTTGCCCAATTGTGTATTTTGATGAGACGGTTGCCAATTCCAAGATAAACGTAGCTTCGAACTGGCTGGTTTACAAGCTGTACAACCTCAACCCAATCGCGCAGTTGTGCACCGCTTATAAGAAGTCTATTTTGGCGCCGTATAACCCAACACTGATGGAGCCTCAAGGCGCAACTGCTGGCCAGTCTGTCGTTGTCGGTTCGATCGATCTTAGTTGGAAATACTTAGCCGTTGCTGGCTTAACGTCGATTCTAACACTGATTATTGGATATCACATCTTTAATCGCTTGAAGTGGCGGTTTGTGGAGAGACCATGAGCGGCCACATCAAAGTTAGGGACCTTAGGAAGGAGTTCCTGCTTAGTACTTCAGGCGCTGCATCCATTAAAACCGCGCTCCTGTGGTGGAGAAGGCGACACCTCAAGCATATGGAAGTGCTGAAGGGCATCAGCTTCGAGGTGAATCCCGGAGAATGCGTCGCCGTGATCGGCAAGAACGGGGCGGGAAAGAGCACGCTTTTGTCATTACTGGCGAGGGTCTATAAGCCGACCTCTGGATCGATTGAAGTCACCGGTAGGATGGCGCCGTTACTTGAACTCGGGGCGGGATTTCATCCGGACCTGACGGGGGTTGAAAACATCTATTTCAACGGTGTGATCCTCGGCGTTTCACGCAAGGAGATGCGAGAAAGGACCCAAGCGATCATTGATTTCAGCGAGATCGGCGAGCACATCGAAGCCCCTACGCGCACCTACTCGAGTGGGATGCTGGCTCGACTTGGGTTCAGCGTGGCGGTACATGTCAACGCCGACATCCTGCTGGTCGATGAGGTCTTGGCAGTAGGCGACTACGAATTTGAGCGTAAATGCTACGCCAAAATCGACGAATTCCGTGCCAAAGGGGGCACGATTCTCTTCGTCTCCCACCAAATGGATTCGGTAAGAAGGGTTGCTGACCGCTGCCTATGGTTAAAAGACGGGGTGATACACCGCGTGGGAAGCCCCGACCAGGTTATTGGTGAATATGAGGGGCGCGATCTGGACCATCAACCGGACTAGTTAGCACTTTCCAAAATAGCCCGACTCGCCCTGGAGCGGACTTCATCATCCCCAAGGTCAGGATCGATGCAACCGACCAGAGAAGGAGGCGGAGGAGTGCGCCAACACGGTCCAAAATGAGGCAGATCCAAGCGGCAAATTGGCCGTGGTGTATTTCGAAGTACAACTCCTTGCCGCGGTTGTAGCGCGCAACGGATCGCCAGCGGCCCGGGCCCATGCTCGATGAACCCAATTCATGGGTGAACTTGGCATTTGGCTCTAAGACAATTTGTCCTACCTTTCCAAGCCGCTCGCACAGGTCCGTGTCTTCGCAGTACAGGAAGTAGCGCTCGTCAAAGCGCTCTCCTTTACGCATCATCAGACACGCTCCCATAACCTGATCTACATCTGTCCGTTCGCGATATGGCCGGTCGACCCAATAGCCTAATCCAAAGGGCCGTAGGGCCCGATCTAAATAAGTCTGTTCGAGAAACACCGCCCACAGCGTAAGTTTCCGCGCGACTGACGGCTGAAATGTTCCATCTGGATTTCTCAGTTCACCGCCTGCCGCGACGACTTGTGAGTCCTCAAATGCTTTCGCAAGCACCTGGATCGCCCCTGGCTCTGCGTAACAGTCGCTGTTGAGGAAGAGAACGACTTCTCTGGTGGCCAAATCCAATCCCTGGTTATTTGCCGCGCCAAATCCTCGGTTTTCATGATTTTGCACCAACTTTGCATGCGGAAACTCCAGGGACACCATTTCTGCGGAGCCGTCCGATGACGCATTGTCCACCACAATGATCTCGTGGGATGTCTTGATACAGCCGAGGCAGCGACGCAGTTTTTCCTTGGTGTTGTAGCTCACCACGATCACGCTGACCATTGATTCTGTCATCGAAGAACCTGATGCTACAATATTCGTTCCCATGGCGAACGAGGTTTTGGTTACTGCCGACGGCTTGGCCAAGTTGAAGGCGGAGTTAGAAGAGTTAAAGGGTCCCCGCCGGCAAGCCATTGCCGAAGCGATACGCGAAGCAAAATCTCATGGCGATTTGAAGGAAAATGCGGCTTACCATGAGGCGAAGTTAAACCAGACCCGCCTAGAATCTCGGATTGCCGAACTGGAAAAAGCGGTTCAAATCGCCAAGGTAG
>DATFHI010000223.1:0-4683 GCA_035248525.1 Fimbriimonadaceae bacterium
TTCGGGGCGAGTTGGGCCATGGACTTATGCAATGCCACTGCCGATTCTCGATTGTGAGCCCCGTCTAGGAGCCAATTTTTCCCCTCAGCGTTGACTCTCTGCATGCGACCCGGAATCCAAGCGTCCCGCGCTCCACGCTGCAGCCCGCCCAAAGTAGTGGTTGCGCCAGCGGCGTCCATTGCGGCGACGGCGAGGGCTAAATTGTGTGGCTGAACGGCGCCCATGATGCCGGGATGGAGGTCTGCGTGCTTGCCACTTGGGGTAACCACTGCTCCGCTCTCCCAGATTATCTCCTTGCCGTACACCCACGCTTCACAACCACGCTCTTTGACGATTCCCATTAACGTTTCTAATGCAGGTTCAGGCATTTCACCCAGCACAACTGGGACGCCAGGCTTGATGATGCCCCCCTTTTCGCGAGCGATTTTCATGTACGACTCGCCCAAGATATGCGTGTGGTCCATTCCGATGCTCACGATCACCGAGCAACGCGGGGTGACGATGTTGGTGGAATCCAGGCGTCCGCCAAGTCCGACTTCCAAAGCGACCCAGTCTGCCGCCACTTCCTTCCAGAATTGAAAGCCCATTGCAGTTTTGAACTCAAACTCCGTGACGCCTTCAAACTCCGTATCGGTTAGAGACTCGGCAAAAGGTCGAATCCACTCGGTGAGCAGCGCGAAAATGCGTTTGGGAATGAGCTTGCGGCCGATCTGAATGCGCTCTCGGGGGTCGTACACAAAGGGACTGAAGAATGCGCCGGTGGAATATCCCGATTCGATCAGCATCGATTGCAGATATGCCGTAACCGATCCCTTCCCGTTCGTCCCCGCGACGTGGATGAATTGTGGTCCACCGGGTTCACCCAATGATCCCGGGAGGCTAAGCCGGCGGGCGAATTCCCACATCCTGTCTAATCCGAGGCGCCATCCCCTGGATTCTAGAGAGGATATGTACGCAAGTGCCTCTTCATAAGTCACGGTTTTGGATTTTACATCCCCCTGCGGGCCGCTGTGGTCGAATAAACTTGGCTATCGAACAAAGTCCAATCCGCCTGCTCGCAATCGACCTCGACGGCACGCTCTTGACCAGCGAAAAGCAGATCACCCAACGGTCCTTAAATGCAATTCGGTCCGCGCAGCGAGCAGGAGTCACAGTCGTGCTCGCAAGTGGACGGATACGCCCGAGCATGCTTCCTTTTGCTAAACGGACAGGATTGGACACCGGCCCGATGGTGAGCGGAAACGGTAGTCACCTACTTCTCAGCGCATCGGAGACTCTCCATCGCCTCTTTTTGGACAAGTCCGCCTTGCGAACTATTACGGACTACGCTTGGAGTTCGAATCTGCACCTAAACATTTACACTGAAGACGAGCTGTATTTCTTGAGAGACACGCCATGGGGGGACCTTTATCGGAGCCGCGTCGATTCCGTCGTCCCGAAGCTTTTGGACCGTTCAGTCGAGGAGCTGCCCGTCCTAAAAGTACTTCTTGTCGATCATCCAGTGGAAATTCCCAACCACCTGACGATTCTTCGCGAGCTTGTCCCAACAGATAAAGCCAGGGCCACCGAATCTGAACCGGAATATCTGGAGTTCATGAATCCCTCCGCGACCAAAGGGTTCGCCATTGCCGCGTTGGTCTCGCATCTGGGATTTGATCAGGATGAAGTTGCCGCAATCGGCGATTACTTGAACGACCTCGAAATGCTCGAATTCGTGGGATTATCCGGTGCAGTTGCAAATGCCCATTCTGCGGTTCTGGACCTGGCAAAGATACATGTGTCGTCCAATGATTCCGATGGTGTAGCTCAGTTTATTGAGAATCATGTGCTAAAACAGTAGAGCTAGCCTGAATTTAGTTCTAGGACAAAGGGATGAATAAGTTTGTACGTAGCTTGGCAATTTTGTGCTTGGCAGTTTCGGCAATGGCCGCTCATGCCCAGTTCAACTTCAGTGTTTCCTCGCCGGCGGAAAATAGCTTTATCGGCCTCGATACCGTAATCAAGTTCTTGGTTACCGATGCTGTCGAGGATGTCACGATCAAAGTAACCGCGGAGGGACCTTCCGGTTCGACCATTAACGAACAAACTTTCACCCCGAACAGCGATAACGAGATCCTGAGTACGATGCACATCTTCTTCAATGAAGCATCGGAAGAGGGACCGTACACCCTTACCATCGAGGCGTTTGACTCGACTTTTAATGCGCCCACTATCGTTCGCCACGTCACGTTGGACGTCATCAAACCCCGGATTCTAGACTCGAACCCCTTGTCTGGTGGCGCGGTGAAGGGTCCGATCGTTCCGATCGTCGTGCGGGTGGAAGAGGCCAATCTTAAGGAGTGGAAGGTTAAGATCGATAATGCGGACATTCCTAATAACACGGGATCCACACTGGATGGGAACAACGCTTTTCAAGTGGATTGGAACGTCGGCGCCAATCCTGGAGATGCCAACCACACCATCACGATTACCGTTAAGGATCAGGCAGGTAATACCGCGACTCGCAACATTTCTATCCGCATCGACCGGGTCGCGCCGAGCATCGCGATTTCGTTCCCTCGTTCCGACACGAGTATCCGGCCCAATTCCGACTTCTCGGTCATCGTGGACTTTAACGATCCCAGCAATGGCTTGATCGACGTAACCGGGGTGGATGTAATCATCCGAAAATTGGACGGCACTTACCTCTACCGGGTGCCACGAGTGAAATTCCAGCAAACAGGGTCGGGTGCGTTCCGGTGGACCGGTCATGTTCGCAAGAAGGCGGTCAACCTACCGAGTCAATTTAAAATTGTGGTGTCTGCTGTCGATCGGGCCGGAAACGTTGCCGTCGATCAAGAAGTCACCATCAACACCGGAAGAAGTCGCAAACGCTAACCAGCCTGGAGTCTAAACATACTCATGAACCGTCCTTTTCTAGACAGCGGATCGCGGAGAACTGCATGAAATCACGTAAGCTCGCTTTCGTCCTTGGGGGAACCCTGCTCGCCGGAGTGTCTATGGCTCAGGTCCCCGACCTGCTCAATGCCCTGGACGTAGGCGGCCGTTCCATGGGTGCCGCAGGCGCGTTCTACCCGACCAGTTCAGACACGCTTTCCAACTATTACAACCCCGCCGGTCTAGGCTATATGAGCAAAGGACAACTGGGCGTGACCTATCGCAACTTGCCGAAGTCCAAAACCAAAGCGAGCAACGAGTTCGACGATCTCACCCTGGACACCAATGGCCAGCGCGGCGGAATGGCATTCACCCACTTTGGGGTTGCATTCCCGTTTGACGAGGGAAAGCGCGGCACCTTAGGCCTGAGCTACACCATTGGCGGATTCATCGATGACAGCCGCACGAATGATGGCGTGTTGGTTGGTGGAGTGCCCGTCAATGAGTACCGTGAGAAGCTTAGAGCGAAGAGCGAATACTTCTCCATCGGCTACGGAAAATCCAGCGCCGCCCAAGATTTCAGTTGGGGAGTTGGCTTGCAGTTTGTGCGCCAGCACATTGCCGACGATGTCATCCTGGTCGACAGCGGTAACAACGTTCTGCTCGACGCGAACAACTCCGACACCGGCAGCGGAATCGGATTCCTGATTGGAGTGCAGTTCGTACCCAAGGGAAATTCTAACATGAGTATTGGATTGAGCTACCGCAGCGAAATCAATCTTTCCGGGAATGAAGATACCGAGTCGATCTACGATAAGATTCCGGCGCGGCTCATGGGTGGAATCGCACTGCGGCAAGACGGCTTGCGTGGCGGACGGGACTTTCTTGTGTACGGAGCCCAAGTCCAGCACTTCTTCGAAGGCGAGAGCAGTGCCGTCTTCGATCGCTCTGCCCAAACTGCATTCGGGCTCGGCTTGGAATACAACTACCAGTTCAGCGGATACCGAATTCCAATTCGATTTGGATTCAACATTGTGCCCTCGGGCGGCGATGGTTTCGATTCCCGCAACGGTTTCACGTTCGGTTTTGGATTTAGACCGTTGGATAACCGATATGGAATAGATGTGAACTTCGCAACCCAGTCCAGCGGCGGCTATGACATGGGCATCAACCTGAATTACCGCTTCGGAAATTAACGAATGACTCAACTTCGCTCATGGATGATCGTCGTCTTGCTTGCAATTGCCGGGATCGCTTCCTCGCAATCGTGGATTAGCGAGTACGACCGCGGTTTGGATGCCGCTAAAAAGGGAGATTGGGCCACCGCGCGGGCGGCCTTCCAGCAGGCAATCGCCTATCGAACCGAAGACACGGATAAGCCGACAAACTTGCCCGGGCCAGTAACCGAGGTTCGGCGTTGGCGAAACGGGGCCCCGTATTCACCTAATTTCCTGGCCGCTTATTCCGCCTATCGACTGGGCATGACCCTCAAAGACCAGGAGCGGGCGACATCTTTAAACCAGGCAGCAGGTGAATTTGAAATCCTGCTGGACAAAGGTCAGAACAGCCGCGAAGCTTTCTACTTCCTGAATGCGATCTACACGACGCTTGGCGACACGGCAAAGCGACAAGCGCTCGAATCTCGATTCGCGAAGATCGATGGAAAGGCGGGTTGGAAAGTCGATACCGAGGTGGTGTCGCCGGAAGAGATGGCGCTCATCAACAACATCGCCGGCCCGCGAACGAATTCACCTACGGTCATCAAACCGAACGAACCGGTCAAGATTCCGAACAACTCCACGCCTG
>DATFHI010000224.1:0-21050 GCA_035248525.1 Fimbriimonadaceae bacterium
TTGAATGGTTGCCGAAACTTCATGAGTCCGGATGACTCTGACTCCCTGCATTTGAGCCCAAATTTGAGCCGCAATTGCGCCTGTCAATCGCTCTTCGATCGGCAATGGAGTTTCATCGCCGCTCAATAGTTTCCCAATGAAGGATTTCCGGCTGACGCCCAGTAGAACTGGAAATCCAGTGGATACAAACTGGTCCAAAGATCCTATCAGGGCCAAATTTTGGGAGACGGTTTTGCCGAAGCCAATTCCTGGGTCGATCCAGATCTGCTCGATCCGCAAGCGAACCAGATTAGCCGCGTGAACCAAGTAATCGCGCACTTCCTGCACGACGTTGCCGTAGCGAGGACTCCGCTGCATAGTTCGCGGGTCACCCAACATGTGCATGATGCAAACCCATGCTTGTCGGTCCTGAACGAGTTCCACCATGGCCGGATCGCGCAGTCCAGACACGTCGTTGACCAAAAAAGCTCCCGCATTCAGGGCCAACTCCGCAACCTCTGGCTTCATGGTGTCTATCGAAACGGGAATTTCTAAGGCCGAGAGACGAGAAATGACCGGGATCACGCGCTCCGATTCTATTTGCCACTCGACCGGCTCCGCTCCGGGCCGCGTAGATTCCCCACCGACGTCGATCAAGTCGGCGCCATCCTCCATCATCTGCTCGGCAGCGGCAACCGCCACTTCCGGATCGATGAATCGGCCTCCATCGCTAAAGGAGTCAGGCGTCACATTGAGTATGCCCATGACAGCGGGCCGACTGACGGGCAGGCTAAATGATTTCGGCGAGTCGGAACTGTTCATGCAAGATTCGAACCGCGCGATTCGTCTCAGACTCCGGAATGAGCAGACTTAGGGAAAAGTCGCTGTCCGTTGTCTGCAGCACCGGGATTTGCGCGTTCTTAAGGACCGTAAGAACCTCGTAGAACACGCCCGGTTGCTGCATATATTCATGCCCAACCAGCGACACCATGGTGCAGCCTTCAGTTAGTTCCGCTTGAACCAACTTCACCGTGCCCGCAGGGTTGAGTAATCGGAGTTGGTTTTCGACGTCTTTTGATGGATTCGCCCCGATTTGAACCAGGAACATCTGATTTTCAACCGGAATCACCAGGCTGTCCAAGATGCCTGACAAGGTAGCGAACTGGGTTCTCGGCACCGCGAACCCGGTTCCGCTGGGACTCAGATTCATCATGTAGAGATTGAAGCCGTACCTTGCCATGATCTCAAAGATCTTGGCCTCCAAAATCCGGCGATGGTCTTCCGAGGAGTCCTTCAGGTCGAATTGCAGATACACCAGCTTTCCGGTGTGGGTTACCCCGGTGACCCGGCGGCCGGGAAAACGGTCGCGCTGTACGATCTCCGTACCTTCGTCGTCGCTAAAGGTGTTCTTCACCCAGAGCGGAATATCGAAATTCATCGCGATCTCGGCTGCTCTGGGATGAAGAACTTTTGCCCCCAGGTGAGCGATCTCGGCCACCTCGTCGTACGTAACTTTTCGAAGTGTCGGCGCGGCGGGTACGGAGTCGGGATCAGCCGTCTTCACGCCGTCGACGTCGGTGAAGATCTCCACCGACGCCGCCTTCATCGCCGCTCCAACGGCCGCCGCGGTTGTATCCGAACCACCCCTTCCGAGGGTAGTCAACTCTCCGCCGGGAGCGCCATCTCCCGCCACGTACACACCCTGGAAACCGCAAACGACGGGAATGGCACCCGCATGGCAGGCTTTGAGCAGGCTAACCGGGTTGATACCTACGATCCTAGCGTTGCCGTAAACGCCGTCGGTGCGGATACCGGCTTGGCCGCCCCGGAATGCCAATGCTTGATGCCCCAGAGTCTTGAGCGTGTGGGCAAAGATAACCGAGCTAAGAATCTCTCCGCACGCCACAAGCAAGTCCAACTCTCTAGCGTCTGGCTCCACGGTGGGATCGATGTCGCGGATCATGGTGATCAAGGTATCGGTAGCGTAGGGAGCACCTTTTCTGCCGATGGCGCTTACGACAACCACGGGCAGGAAGCCTTGCTCTTTGGCGCTGACGACCTTCAGGGCGGACTGCACTCGGGCCTCGTGGGTGGCGACGCTGGTGCCGCCAAATTTCATGACCTTGATTGCCCCCTCAGCGGCCATGAGTCTGCTCCTCCCTAAACAGGTCGCTGAGGAGCTGAGCATATTTGGATTCGGCCACGATCATCATCCGGTCATGCATATCGCTGATGTGGTCCACCAGAGCGCCACTCTCGGTCGCTTTTTGGACGATTTTCGCCGTCAGACCCTCTTCATCTCGCATGTTGACGGCATGGACGAGTACCACGCACCGGTCCTCACGAATGGTGTAGTGAACCTGCAAGGGCTCCAGCGCCTTTCGGGTTTCATTTACTTCAGATTCGGAAACGAGGAATGAAAGACCCGAAGGGGTGAGCTTCAAAAAGTCGACGCTGGTTCCGGATTCGGCAACCACCTTGAGCACATCCAATCGGTGGTCATGGATGGGTTCGGCCAGACGCGACACATGCACTTGCGCGTATCCCCCGCGAACCTCGACGAGGCCAATTCCCCGCTGCTTTTCAAATGCAGTTTCCGGAAAACCGGGCCTAGCCGAACTCATTCAGCCGGTTCTCCGGCGAGGATTTTCTCCGCTCTTTCCCACATACTGGAGTCCACGGCAATGTCGCTTGCGCCTGCATTTTCTTCGAGTTGCAAGACGGATGTGGCGCCCACGATGACGCTGCTTACCGCCGGCTGCCTCAGGCACCAAGCAAGAGAGAACTGTGGTAGTTTTAAGCCACTTTCCTCTACATATTGCTTCAGTTGTTGGACCCGCTCCAATACGGTCTCCTGAAGGACACCACCCATAAACATATTGCTTTTCTCGTCGGCGCCGCGCGACCCCGCGGGGGCTGCCTTGCCCGGTAAATACTTGCCACTAAGCACACCCTGGGCAAGTGGAGAGAAAACTACATTGCCAATTCCGTACTGCTCGGAAACAGGCAACACCGCCTCCTCGATCTTTCTTTGCAGCATGCTGTAGTTCGGCTGATTGCTCGCCGGAGGATTTGCATTGAGCTCTCTCGCCGTAAGAACTGCCTCGGTCAATTTATGAGCAGGCCATTCGCTTGTGCCCCAATAAAGCACCTTCCCTTGCCGAATTAAATCTTCAATGGCCCGGATCGTTTCATCGATTGGAGTATCTAAGTCCAAGCGGTGAAACTGCATCATATCCACGTAGTCCGTCTGCAATCTCTTGAGAGAGTTGTGGACTGATTCATGGATATGCTTGCGACTCAGACCGCGATCGTTCGGCCGGTCGCTCATCTGGAAATAGCATTTCGTTCCGATGACGAGATCCTCTCGACGCAACTCCTGGATCGCAACCGCTAAGGATTTTTCCGCTTCTCCGGCGTTGTACACGTCGGCCGTGTCGAAAAAGTTGATACCCAGGTCAAAGGCTCGGTGAACGAGCTGGGTGGTCGTAGCGTCGTCGAGCGTGCGACCGTGAGTAAGCCAGCCGCCAAGCGCGACCTCGCTTACTCGGACGCCGTAGCGTCCCAATTTTCGGTACTTCATTTCCAGGGGGCAGGTTACCCCCTGGAATATTGAGGTCTTAAGCCTTGAACCAGGACTTCGACAGGTTGCCGGTTACCGGTGGCTCGAAGTGCGACCCCGCGTTGGCGGCAATTGCTCCCATGATCGTCATCACCAATGCAAGAATTCCAATTATGGGCATTAGTAAGAAGCCGATGCAAAGGAATGAGAGGATGATTGCCACGACCCACAAAACTGCGAAGACGATGTGCAAAGTGAGCGCCTGAGCGGAGTGGTGGAATACGAAAGGCTTATCCTTCGCGATGAAGTAGAAGATCAATGGGGAAATAAAGCCAATAAAGAGCGATAGGATCCACATCAACAGGGCTTGAGTGCGCTCATCCTGTGGGACCGATGGATCGGGAGCTCCAGAGTACGGAACAGGTCCTTTAGCGCCCGTATTCATCGTTGCAATCGGATCGACGCTTGGTGGAGGAGTCGAGCTTGGCGGGGGAACGGGGTCAGGAGTTGGCGGGGGCGGAGTGGGTCCGGGGTCCGGCGTAGCCATTGGTTCAGGATCGGACATCGGTTCTTCGGGCGGTTTGTTTTCGTCCATGGTCGGTACCTATCGGAGGGGACGATTCGACATGCGCTTTCGATTTTCCTTTATTCCGTTTTTTGGCACCTGCACTCTACTTTTCGAATTCCATCAGTACGCCTTTGGGAGCTTGAGGATTGCCATACCATTCGCTCACGCGCATATGGCCGGTGGCGACCGCGTCCACAATCAACGGCAAGAACTTCACTTGCCAATTCGCCATAAGCTGATTGTGGGTGACTTCATCGAGCGGCTGGCCCTGGAGGCTGGCGGTGAGCTTTGCGGATAAAGCAGGGTCTTGGGCGCGGAGATTGAGATAAGCATGGGTGAATCCCATCTTGCGCATCTCCCGCACGAAGTCCTCGCCATTCAACATTGAATCGTACGGTATCCGCGTGCTGTGTCCAGGGTTTCCCCACCAGTACGGCACATCCAGCAGATAGCCGAATAGCTCGTCGTATAGCGCGACTTTGGCGCTGGGCCCGAGTTGGTTAATGCTTTTGGCAGGCACGTAAAAGGCGATGTTTCGCGACTGGTATTCGTCGGGAGTCACCTTGCCCATAACGACTTGGATTTGGTCTGAGAATGCGCCGGGCAAAGCATAAGCCAAATACAATCCGACCGCGGATTGAATGGCGATCGCCCCGGCGGCAAAGCGACGGTAATTCTCATGCGTCCAGAGTTGCCCGATCATAACCGCGACCGGAACCGCCAGGGTTACGATGTACCGGCTCTGCTGGGTCAGTACAAACCAAATTCCCAGGCTGACAAGGACCCCGATGAGGGCATATCTCTCCATGGGTCGATGACGACCGCGAATCAGAAGCAAAGTCAGGCCGGCGACGAATGCGAGCCCAATGGAGCCTAGCGGGTCGCCGTTGCCCACGTCCTGTTGAGGATTGACATATCTGCCCGGTTGGTAAGCCAGGCCCAAAACCGAGTGCCCCAGTCTGAGCGGTTCAACTGATCCGGTAGCAGGCACTGTCCGACCCACGCCGAATGTGTTCTGCTCGTGGGTGTAAATCTCCGCCCGCCTCTCATCCCACTCCTTGCCACCCAACTTGCCGTAAAAGAATGGAAATACCGGATTATCTTTGGTAACCACGTTTTTGACGTACCAAGGTGCGCCGATGGCGAGAGCGAGGGCCAGCGAGATCCAGATTGGCTTGGTGCTTCTCTTCGTGAGCATGACTCCAGCAATCACAAGAATTCCCGTCACCCCCAGCGTCTGCATGCCGGTGTACTTGGTGCCCAGTCCGAATCCCAGGAGCACGGCGGCGATGACCAAATCACGTCGGTCATTGGACTCGATCCACTTGCATGCCAGGAGCAATCCCAGCCCGGAAAACAATCCATGACCCACGTCGATGTAACCGGTGCCGGTTTGCCACAGGACGATGGGAATAGTGCTGAACGAGAGGCCCGACCACCAAGCTGCCGTCGCGCCATAGCGCTGGCGAGCTATACCAAAAATGGTTATGACCCCAAGGATCCCGATGAGCCAGGAGAATGCCTTGGCGCCCGCTTGACCGGCAACCTGCAGCCCGATGAGATAGAGGCTGTCGATCGCGAACGGAAAATTCGATTGATGGATGAAAGGAATGACTTCGACCTTTCCCGCCTGAAGCCACATTTTCGGAACGGCAAGGTGATAGGCGAGCGAATCCCAGTCCTTAACCGTACTGGGGGCAAGAACGCCAATTAGAGCGAACAGAAACCCGAGACCAATGACGAATATGAACGTTCCCTGGGTTTTCAGTTCAACCTTGCCCCACCAACGCAGATCTCGCAAGCCGAGCGCAAGTCCGATGACGGCGCAGACGGCAACAGCGACGAACGCGACGGGGATCGAAATCCAGCCTAAGAAGTAAAGCAGCGTGCCGAATGCGCCCAGGCCAGTAAGTCCGGTGAGTCCAAGTCGGGCGCAGAGATCGAAGTCGGCAGTCCACCGGCGCAATAGGAGATTGGAAAAGCCGATTGCGGAAACCGTGGTTAGGATTGCCGCGAGCACGCCGATCATCGCGAAAGAGTATACGCAAGCTGATCAAAATGCAAAACGCCCCTCCGGCCTGTGCCGGAGGGGCGCCTTTGAAGGACTTACTTCTTGCCTTGGTTGGCCATTTGGTTGCCGTAGCGGCGCATGAACTTCTCGACGCGTCCGGCAGTGTCGACCAGCTTCTTCTGGCCAGTGTAGAACGGATGGCTGAAGGCGCTGATTTCCAGGTTCACGATGTAATGGTCGACTCCATCGATGGAACGGGTGTTGTTGGTCTTGGTGGTAGAAATGCCCGTCCACTCGTGTTCGCCGTCCACGAATAGAACCGGATAAGTCTGGGGATGGATATCTTGCTTCATTTGGAAACCTTAAGTCGAACGATGATTATGGCACATATTACTCCTGGAGTATCAAGTCAAGGACCCTAGAACTAGTTTGACAGTTTGGAGATTTATTGCACCTGACGTACACTCATGTTTACATGAAATCAGCAATTCGGAGCCTTCTTCAGCGCGTATCTCCGGGAGGATTTCAGTTGGCTACGTCGATCAAAAACCGAAAGCTGTTTGCTGAGTGCTTTCGCGATTTTGAGTTAGAGGTCAAGCGCGTATTGTATGGAGTTAAGAAACCGAAAGTTTTGCATGGCCCTTTCGAGGGGATGGAATACCTGGATGAAACCGTCTGGGGATCCATCACTCCTCGATGGATCGGATCCTATGAATGTGAACTTCATGAAATCCTGGAGTCCCTCCCGACCGACAGATACGAAAATATTATCGACGTTGGATGCGCGGAGGGTTTTTATGCGGTCGGCCTGCTAAGGAAGTTCCCAAAAGCAAATCTCCTCGCCTATGACGTGGATTTGATTTCGCGTCGTCAATGCGGCAAGCTTGCTGCCCTCAACGGGGTTGGGAATAGAATTTCAATCCAACCTTATTGCGATCAGCCAGCCCTTCAAAAGTGTTGCGCGCGAGGCTCCCTAATTGTTTGTGACATCGAGGGATCGGAATTGACCTTGCTGGATCCCCTTTTAGCGCCTGCAATCAAAGGGGCGGATATGTTGGTGGAAATTCACGATGAAGAGCAGCCAGTGATCGAGGAAACCCTCATCAATAGATTTTCTGAAACCCACGAAGTTCAGATTCGGCGAGAGACAAGTCGGGAGGATTGGATATTCCACAACAAGCAGTTTCTGGAGATTTTGGATGAATCGACATTACTGCGTGCGCTCGACGAAGGTCGTCCCAGGAAGCAGTCTTGGCTGTGGCTAAAAGCTATCGGATGTTGAAATATTTGGCTTCGGGGTGGTGGACGACAATTGCGCTGGTGGATTGCTCGGGCATCAGCATGAATTCCTCGCTAAGCTCGATGCCAATCTCAGTTGGCTCCAACAACTCAAATAGTTTGGCCTGATCCTCCAAATTCGGACAGGCTGGATAGCCAAATGAGTAACGGGCACCGTGGTACTTGGCACTGAAAAGCAGCCGCATGTCCTCGGGTTCTTGATCATCGATTCCGAGCTCTTGCCTGATCTGCTTGTGCCAATACTCCGCCAAGGCTTCCGCCGATTCCACGCCCATTCCATGGACATAGAGATAGTCTTCATATTGGCCATCGGCAAAGAGACTGCGCTCCAGTTCGGTCACGTCGCTGCCCACGGTAACAATATGAAATCCCACGGTATCTCGCTTTCCTGTTTCTGAAGTTAGGAAAAAGTCGCTGAGACATTGCCTCTTGCCGTCTCGCTGCCTCGGGAATTTGAATCGCAGCCACTCCGTGCGCAAATCGTCTCGATAGATAATCAGATCATTCCCTTCGGAGTTACATGGGAAATATCCCCACTTCACTTTAGGTTTGAGGACCCTTGCCAAATCGCGCTTAACTCGGTCAAATATCGGCTCGGCCTTTTCGCGCAAATACTCGTCGAACTTGGGATTTGAGAGTCCATCGGGGCGCTTGAATTGCCATTGGCCCCGAAAGAGGGCAATCGGGTTGATGTACTTGTAAATTTCGTAGATATCGAATCGATCGAACTTACGGTTTCCGTAAAAGGGCAGCGACGGTGGATCCTGAACTGGAATGACACCGGATTTGATTCCATCGAACACATACAGCTCCTGATCGATAACGCCAACCCGGTGGCTGGAAACCCGCTTTTCCTCAGTTTGAGGAGCGTTGGCAACCGCAGTTGTTTGCGCCGAGCCGTCACCGATTTCCCCCATCAGGCGAAGCCCCTCGAAGGCATCTTGGGCATAAAAAACATGCCCACGGTAGAGCGTTCGCAGATCCTGCTCGACATAGCCTCGGGTGAGGGCGGCGCCGCCAAGAATCACCGGGTAATCCTGGAGTCCACGCTCATTCATTTCCAATAAGTTGTCGCGCATGATCAGCGTGCTTTTAACCAGCAGTCCACTCAACCCGATAACCTGGCACTGGTTTTCGCGAGCGGCATCCAGAATGTTGTTAATGGGCTGCTTGATCCCGATGTTCACCACCCGGTATCCGTTGTTGCTGAGGATGATATCGACCAGGTTCTTCCCAATGTCGTGGACATCCCCTTGCACCGTCGCGAGAAGTATCGACCCCTTCTCCATCCCCTCGACCTTTTCCATTAGTGGCTCAAGAAATCGAACGGCCGATTTCATCACTTCTGCGCTTTGCAAAACGAACGGGAGTTGCATCTTGCCCGCACCGAAGAGCTCGCCCACCACTTTCATCCCATCCAAAAGGATTTCATTGATGATTTGGAGGGGCTCGTACACTCCCAGCGCGTCTTGCAGGTTGCGCTCCAGATTCTTTTTGATCCCGTCGACAATGTGCTTTTTCAGTCGATCTTCGACGCTTAATCCTTCAAATGGATCGGCGGAAGTGTTGGCAGCCTTGATGTTTTCAAACCGAGACATCAGCTCGATCAGAGGATCGTATGTTACGGTTAATTCGCTTTCGCCCGGAGAACCGGAAGATGCAAAGTTCTCTTCGGACATTGGAGTCTAGTTAGTGTACCTTCATTTAGGTTCAAATGAACCTGGTACCACGTGCGGTCCATTCTTTCAGGTAAACAGCCCGGCATGAATGTGGAACTGTTGCGCAAATTGACCGACGCCCACGGCGTGCCAGGCCAGGAAGACGCTATTCGAGATATTGTTCGGGCCGAGCTAAAAGGAATCTGCGAATTCCAAGTTGACTCGATGGGCAGCTTGCACTGCGTAAAGAAGGGGAACCAGAAGAGTGGCGGCAAGAAGCTGATGATTGCCGCTCACATGGATGAGATTGGATTTGTAGTCAAACACATCGACGGGAGCGGTTTTTTGCGCTTGCAGACTCTGGGTGGATGGGATCCGCGCATGATGAACGCCCAACGCGTCTTCGTCCACACCAAAAATGGTCCACTGAATGGGGTGATGATGTATGGCACGAAGCCAAAGCACATGTTAACGGACGCGGAAGCGAACGCAAGGCAAGATGCGGCCAATTTCTTCGTGGACCTCGGCCTCACCGGCGACGAAGCCAAGAAGCTGGTTCGGCTGGGGGACATGGTGACCATGAACCGCCAATTCCAGCAAATGGGCAATCTGTTCACCAACAAGTGCATGGATGACCGGGTGGGGGTTTATGTGATGATCGAGGCGCTAAAGGCCTGTAAAGCTCATTCCATGGATGTTCACGCCGTTGCGACAGTCCAAGAGGAGATCGGACTGCGAGGTGCGGCGGCAAGCGGTTGGGCGATCGCTCCAGACGTCTGCATCGCGCTGGACATCACTCTCGCAAACGACATCCCGGGAATTCAGGAACAGGACCACGTCACCCGGCTGGGTGATGGCGCGGCAATCAAGTTCCTCGATAGCTCGCTCATCTGCCACCCGAAAGTTTTCGATCATTTCCGCACCATCGCTGAGAAGAAGAAGATCAAGCACCAGATCGAAATCCTTCCCGCAGGCGGCACGGATGCTGGCGCGGTTCAGCGACTTCACGGCGGCATTCCTTCGCTCACCCTCTCCATTCCCACCCGCTACGTTCATACCGTGAATGAAACGGTGCACGGTGGCGACGTGGACGCGTGTGTGGACCTGCTGGCCAGGTACATCGAAGACGCCCACAACGGCGACTACACCTATCGGTAACCCCGGCTTTCGCTGGTAGCCTAAGGGGGATGAGACTCCGGTCGATCCCCCTATCCCAAATTCAGGTCGTCGACCCGTTTTGGAGTCGATACCAGCGCGCCCTAGTCGAGCTCGGACTCCCCGCCCAATTCCGTCAGATTGTCGAAACCGGTCGCTTGAGGAATTTTGAACGGGCGGCCGCAGGAGAGCGGGGAGATTTTGACGGGTACCGGTTCAACGACAGCGATGTTTACAAGTGGATCGAAGCATGCGCTTACGTCCTCGCGAAATACCCCTCCGAAACCCTTCAAAGAGACGTTTTGCATGCGATCGACTTGATTGCCGAGGCGCAAATGCCGGACGGGTATTTGAATACCTACTTCCAACTGATGCACCCGGAAATGCGATGGCGAAACTTGATCGCCATGCATGAGATGTATTGTGCCGGACATCTGATAGAAGCCGGGGTGGCGGTTCTTGAATGTCTGGGCGATCGCAAACTCCTCGATGTCGGTATCAAGTTCGCCGACCATATTGCTTCGATTTTCGGTCCGGGCAAGCGCCGCGGCGCCTGCGGCCATCAGGAAATCGAGCTCGCGCTGATCAAGCTCTCCGATGCGACCGGCGATCCTAAATATCGCGAGCTGGCGAGGTGGATGATCGAGGATCGAGGGCAAAGGCCAAGCTACTTTGAAAAGGAGTTCGCGGACACGGAGGCTATCGCGCTCTGCCCAGCCGCCGCCGATTTACTTCTGCATAAGGGCCAATACTCCGGCGAATATCTTCAGGATCATTTGCCCATCCGCGAGCACAGCGACGTCGTCGGCCATGCCGTGCGGGCGATGTATTTCTATATCGCGGCGGCCCAATTGGAGCCCGATGCAGAACTGCGAGACGCGCTTTCCCGGACTTGGAAAAGCGTTACCGAGCGGAGAATGTATATCACTGGGGGAATCGGTCCAAGCGGCGACAACGAAGGCTTCACAACCGACTACGACCTCCCTAACTTGAATGCGTACGCGGAGACATGCGCGGCGGTTGGACTGACTTTATGGGGTTCCGCGCTACTCAACCTGACGGGCAACTCGGAGTATGCGGACGTCATGGAGCGAGCGATATACAACGGCGCATTGGCCGGGATATCGCTAGACACAACCCATTATTTTTATGCAAATCCTCTTGAAAGCCGCGGAGGAAATGCCCGGGTGCCGTGGTTTGGCTGCGCCTGCTGCCCGCCGAATATCGCACGCCTGATCGGGTCGATCGGTAGATATGCCGCCTCGATTTCGGAAGAAGGTTTGTGGATCCATATCCCATTTGGCATGGAGCTGGATTTGAACTTCAGCGGCGTTCCAGTGCGAGTCCAAATCGACTCAGGTTATCCATTCGAAAGCAAAGTGGTCGTAAGCGTAGAACCTGCCTCACCGATCGAATTCGAGATTCGATTCCGAATCCCGGATTGGGCGGACAATGTCGAGACAGAAATCCCAGGACTCGAAGCGGAGGCGGAGTATTCCGACGGATACATTTGCGCAAGAAAGCTTTGGAAGCCGGGCGACGTAGCCAAGTTCGACATCGAGATGCGGCCGCGTTGGATCTCGGCAGATCCCCGAGTAAGGGACAACCTCGGTCGCTCCGCGATGACCCTTGGTCCACTGGTTTATGCCGCCGAAGAAACGGATTTGGGATTCGCGCCGCAGCTTTTTGCGGCGGACACCGCTGCTGAACCTGAGGTTATCCAGAGTTCAAAGCTTGAGGGAGCATCCATGATTCGCGTGGCAGGGGAACGGATATTCGAAACTTTTCCGGACCAGTTGTATGCAGAAACTCAGGCTCTAGAGTATGAAGAAGCCGTCGCGACTCTTATTCCTTACTATGCATGGTGCAACCGAGGAAGCACATCGATGCAAGTTTGGATCCGCACTTAATGCGTAAATATTGGAATCTATATCGCACCTTCGTCTCAAGCTCGTTTGCGCGAGAGCTGGAGTTCCGCGCCAATTTCTTTGCGAAGATTTTTCAGAACGCCATTTGGGTGACGTTTTTTATTCTCATTCTCCTGGTGATCTATGGAAACACTACGTCAGTCGCAGGGTGGACAAAGGGCCAATCATTTGTTTTGGCCGCCACCATCTTCATGATGACTTCGGTCGGTACTGCGATCTTTATGTCCATAATGGAAATACCCGAACATGTACGCAAGGGAACTTTGGACTTCATTATCACCAAGCCGATCGATAGCCAGTTTTGGATATCCGTGCGACGCTTCAACTTCGACAAGATCGGCACTTTCTTAGTCGGCTTGGCAATGCTTTATCTAGGTGTAGTTCAATCCAACTCTGCCGCCACTATTGAAGATTGGCTGAGTTATATCATCCTGTTGTTATCATCGCTTTCGATTTACTATTCCGTTTCCCTGATGCTCATGACAACGGGAATATGGCTGGTCCGGGTGGACAATCTTTGGGTTTTGACCGAAACCCTAACCGAAGTCGCTAGATTCCCCGTGGACATATATGGCTTCTCAATTCGCAGGTTTCTCACATTCGTCCTGCCACTGGCATTTATAGCTACCATTCCGGCAAGTCAACTTGTTCACGGCTCAGACTGGCGTCAGACATTGCTGGGACTTGCGTGGGCCTGTGTTTTCATTATCCTCTCCAGACTATTTTGGAAATTCGCGATGCGCCATTACACAAGCGCTAGCAGTTAACCCGCCGGTCCGCCGAGACTAACCGGTTGCCCACTCGTCCCCGTACCAAATCCCGTGTTGAATGGGAAAGCCTTTATGCGAACGTAGAAGTTTATGCTCGTACCGGAGCGAAATCCTACCGGATTATCGATGATCGTTAGTATGGCTTCCGCACAATGAAGGTCGTATGTAAACTGAAAGTGCCGGGACTCAAATCGTTGCAGGTACCCGTTGTAACTGAACAGGGCGCTAGTTCTCAATCTCCCCCATTTGAATCCGTCGACGAAGCCTGTCAAGGAACTCCACGTCTTGCGGATTCCATCGTATTTGGCGCCAAGACCAACGAAAGTCGCCCCAGGTTTGTAGGCCAAATCGACCCGTAGATTATTCCAAGCTCCTTGGAAGCTATCATATGTGCTCAGCGCACGGAGAGAGATGTAATCGACAGGTCTGTACTCCATCCGAACTCCCACCGATTGCCATGCCACTCGATCTCCCGGCGAAGATTGCTGTAATTGCAGGATGTCGTAGCCAGTTTGAGCGCCAATAAGCAAAGTTCGGAATGGGCGAGAGCTAAGATCAGCCGTGATCAGATTGGATCTGCCAATTCTGTCGATTTGAAGTGGAGAAAAACCGTACGGGCGAAGGTAGTTGTATCGAAGGTTGATGCTTGTGTCATAGCCAAGAGCATAGCTGGCTTGCATTGCCAAGCCTAGGTTATATTGAGCCGTGTCGTCGCTGTAGATTCCCTGCTTAAACCTACCGTTGACGTCAAAACGGAACCGATGGTTTGACCGATCCGGCCGATTGATATTGATATCGAAATTGGCACGAGTTACTCGATTCTTATCCAGGGAGTTCGCAAATTCGCCAAGGCTGACTTCGGCATTAAATGGCCAGGCGAAGTTACGCCTCCCGAATAGTTTGCGAGAGTCGGTCAACAGGGTTACGACCGGGGTTCGATCGGCTCCCGAAAAGAAGTTGTTGGTATCCCCAACTGGAATCGCCCTTTGGTAATCAAATTGCGCAGTTGCCCGTTGGAGGTCGTAGTTCCCGCGGAACTTTAAGTCGACCTGCTCACGCTCGCTTGAAAATGAACCATTGGAATTTTCACTTTTGGACCATGCGACGTCGAACGCGGTGCGTAAATCCTCATTCCAACGCCGAATGTCCGAAACTTTGAAGTTCTGGGTCTGCGTCTTGTTATTAGCGGAGTCGTTTTCATTCCGCAGAAAATCTAAACGCGTATTTGTTCCCCGTCCCTGTGGGATCAAGAATCCAACTCGAGTATTCAGAATGGATGATTCCGGCGCCGATAGATAGTTATTCTTTTGGTAGTTATTGTCGAGCGTCAGAATTCCAAGCTTGAACTCTTGCCGGTGTCGCGTATTGACTGTAAACGTCTTGTCTTGACCCAACACGCTATAGGCGCTCACAATGCCGCGCAGAACCGGATTGGCATAGTTAAAATCGAACCCTAACGCTGGCCCCTTCTTCGTGTAGTAGTCAACCCGCGTGTCCAGAAACGTATTGTCATCTTTTAGCGGAATCCCAAATTTAAACTTCGCGTAGTACCCCTCATCGAACGTCTGACCGACTTCTGGTAAGTAGCGATATGTGCGCTCGTCGAGTGGAATCGAAAGGTACGGCAGCCTTAGGATCGTTTTATTGAATAGCTTAATCGACAGTTTTCTGAAGATCGCTCTTCGCCCCGGTCGAACGGTTACCTTGGCGGCTTCTATGTGATAGTGAGGCACCGTCCTGTCGCAGGAAGTGATGTCGCACTTCTCACCAAATATTTCCTGCTGACTGCCGTAGGTTGTTCCACCTTTAAAATAGAGGTCACGGAGAACGTTTCCCCCCAGGAGCTCCGGCCGAGCGTCGACATAACTGTCCTTCGCCAAAAACGTTTCATTACGCAGGTTAACGGTGACTTCATCCCCTTTTACGAACGCCTTCTCGCCATAAACGCGGACGTTTCCCGTTCCCTTGAACACCTTTGTGTCACTGTTGCCTTCAATCTTGTCAGCGTAGATGTCGTAGCCCTGGTAAACCAGGTGGGCATTGCCATTCAAAAGGATGTTTGGACCGTCCTGTTTGATATTGCCGGCATCGACTTTCAACTGCTGTCGAGACGGGTCCAAACTTGGCTCGGGAAGCTGTCCCGCCCGCACGGTCGGATCATTTACTTGAGGCTGAGTCGGAGGGATTTGGTTAGGTTTAGGAAGTAGTTCCTTATCCTTTAGCGTTCCAATGACATTTCGTATCGCCCCACCCACATCCTGACACGCGGCCATGGAACCACAAAGTGCGAGGATCACCAACGCCACTACCCGGGTCATTCAAGTCTCCGAATGGCCACCAGGCCAAGCAGGATGAAGATGATGTTCGGCAACCAAGCGGCGAGCCATGGCGGAGTCCAGCCGTTCTTGCCTAAGATTTCTGTGCTTATGACCCAGGCATTGTAATAAACGATGACGAGAATGATGCTCAGGAGCACCCCCATGAAGGCGCCACTGCGGGCAAACCAAACCGCAAATACCGGCCCGATTAGAGCGAAGACCAGGCAGGAAACCGGAAGCGCGAAGCGGTTGTGAAATTGCACTTCTTCATTACGAGTGTTCAGGCCGGAGCGCTTGTTCCGCTCGATCGTCTCTTTCAATTCCTCGAGCGATTTTTCCTCCGCAACCGGGTTTGTAAAGATGGAGTCGATCTCGATCGGCTCGTTGATCACCACGGGTTTGCCGGGTTTTCCGCTAAGGAGATTTTGACCATCGATCACCCAAGTGAAGGTATCGGTGAGCGTCCAGTTTCCACCCATGTAAGTCCCGCGTTTAGCAGACGTTATCACGGTGACGTTTCCCTGGGAGCGGTCGAAGAGGATGATGTCGGTCAGAACCAGATTCCCCGTGCTTCCCCGCTGAACCGCGCCGAAATTGACGTACCAATTCTTCAGCTTGATGCCAATGTTTTGGTTGAAAGTTGGGATGCCACCCAACACCCCAACTTCATTCGACAACTTCCCAAATCTGCGCTCAGCGGGCGGCATGACCCGCTCCACCAGGTAGAAGTCGCCGATGGCGACGGCCAAACCAAACAGGGCGATCGGCATGATTACGCGGAGAATGCGCGCACCAACGGCTCGCATAGCAGTCAATTCGCTTTCGCGGGTCAAACGCGATACTGCCAAGCTTGAAGCAAGCGACATTCCGACCGGCAGAGTGATGCTCGCCCAAAATGGCGTCTTGTACAACACCAGCTGGGCAAAGGCTGAGAAAGGCACGTTTTGTAGAGAGACGTTCTTGAAAAGATAGATAAATTGGTTAGCCTGAAACATCAGGAGCACGGCGATGGTTCCGATCAGAAATGGAACCATGAGCTCCTTCAGAACATACCAATCCAGCTTCTTCATGTTCTTTGAACGGCTCCCGACCGGAAGGTTAACACGACCATCACAACCGCCATGACCATCAGGCCAACGATCACGGGCACCGAGCCCACAGGTGGCAGGCTACCTACCGCCCACGGTATCCCAACCAGAGCGACCATGATCGCACCCCAAGCAAAAATAAGCTTCTTTGCCAGCCCTTTGCCGATCCACGCGCCACGTGCATGGTCCAACAAAAACCTCGCGCCGCAACTCCGACAATGAGTCAATCCCGGCCCATTAGCGACTCCGCATGATAGGCAGCTTAAAGGTCCAGTCGTGCCGGAGCCAGATCCATAGTGCCGCCACGACTTCAGAATTCGGTTCTCCTCTGGAAAGGTGGCTTCAGGCATCTGGGTTATCGCGCTTTCCGCGAGCGCCAAAGCATGTCCTGCGAGCCCTTTGTTGTAAATCACCTTGGCCAGCTTGAACTTCGCAGGGGCATTCGTCGGACGTTGTTCCAGGGCTTCATATGCTCGCTCGATCGCCTCCGCATCGATGCTATCCAAGGCCCGGCGATTGAGCGAGCTTCGCACGGCGGGAAACACGAGCATGGTCAGTACAACCGCGGTGAGAATGAACGGAGCCATATACGGCTCCCTGGAAGTTAACGCCAGGAGACCAAGCCCAATCCCAATCAGGCATCCCACAAATGCGCTCAACACGTCGACGTCGCCCTGAATGGCCCATTGGACGAGGGCAAGCACCCAAATTCCGATTGGGATCCAAATTGCGCAGCCGGCGACCAGCGATCCCGGATGATTGAATATCTGATCTCGCAACATCAGCTTTCACCATCC
The DNA here is from genome assembly GCA_035248525.1 of Fimbriimonadaceae bacterium. Taxonomy (GTDB): domain Bacteria; phylum Armatimonadota; class Fimbriimonadia; order Fimbriimonadales; family Fimbriimonadaceae; genus 55-13. The sequence goes on from DATFHI010000224.1 coordinate 17,134, forward strand.
GACTTTTTGCGCTTTATGAACTTGGATTCGGTTCCATTTCTCAGCCTGACGATATTGGCTTTGTGCCGATAGATCACGAATACCGACAAAACCGCAAATCCGATCGTGACCCAAAGCGAATCTCGAAGTAAGAAACTCATCGGCGTTGTCGATATAACGGCGAAGATACTTGCCAAGCTAACGTAGCCGGACCCAAATAGGATCGCCAAAAAGATCCCCAATGCGATTAGGGCGACAACTGGCGACGAACCCACAGTCATTCCCAGAGCGGTTGAGATGCCCTTGCCGCCTTTGAATTTGAGGAACGGTGACAAGCTGTGGCCAATTACCGCGAACATTCCGGCAAAGAACCAATATTCCTGGTTGGCCGGGAATAGCCAGCGCGCGACCAAAGCCGGGATTAGACCCTTCAGCATGTCGAGGAAAAAGACCAAGTACCCCGGTCCTTTTCCCAGCACGCGGACGACATTCGTGGCGCCAATGTTGCCACTGCCAACGCTCATAATGTCGATGCCCCGGCTCTTCGCTACCAGGACCCCAAAAGGGATCGAACCCAACAGGTAGGACCCAACGAATAGCGATATCAGGGGTCCCATCATGCCTTGAGACGTTCCAAAGCGCTTATGTAGATGGCTCTAACTGCGTCGATGGTGTGATTGTGCAACTTTGCGAAGTCTTGAGGCTCGTCCATTCCGATCTGGTATCCCAATCGCTCCAGTTTTTCAGGACTTTCAGGTAACCGGTCCGAGTCAAACCCTAGGAGCCAGCTTCGGAACCTCAGGTCGATCAAATACCCATAGGCCGACGTGAGCGCTGTAGCCTCATCTGAAGTCAGAAGTCCCCCATCTGCCAGCAAATGAATGCGGTCGGTTGTGAACTGGGTTGGATCGATTGACTGCAAGCGCAAGGATCCCAACGTTGCAAGCCACTCAATGTCGCTCAGGCCGCCAGGTCCGAGCTTGAGATGGCGTCGCGCCTCGGAAGGATGAACTCTTTCGGTTTCGATCCGATCTTTCATGTCCAACAGCTCTTGCAACGCCTCGCCGCTTAGGGGTTGGGCGGCGACGATTTCAGCAATCAATGACGTAATCGCTTGGTCTCCTTGAATAACTCGAGCTTGCGCCATCGCGAACCGCTCCCAAGTGTCCATGCCAGTGTTCGAATAGGCGCGAAGGGCGTCGTATGAGCGAACGAGCATGCCTTTGCTCCCGTCCGGCCGCAATCGGAGATCGACTGATACAGGTGCCCCACTCCGCCTCAGCGAATTCATAAATCCCAATAAACTTTGTGCCTTGAGTTCGGAAGTAGCTTGATTGGCCGGGTTCTCCACCAGAAAGAGGAGATCGAAATCCGATTCCGGACCCATCGAGCGGTTTCCAAAACTGCCCAAACCGACGACGTTAAAGTCGGCATCCAATTTTGCCAAACAAGTTCGCAAAAGAGCCTTGTTTAACTCGGTCAGCTTTCTTTCCACGCCTTCAAAACGCATGAGCGTCCAATTCGCAAGAAGGCGCGTCCGGGCAACCAGAAACTGTCGGGCAAGCTCCCGGTCAGATCCGGATGTTGAGAATGTCAGCGTGGAGTTTAACTCTTCTTCAACCTCACCACTCATCAACTCTTCCGTTAATCCGATCGATTGGCGAAATTCAGAAATCAGCCTCGGAGCGTCGTTGGCAATCTGCAGAACGCGAGCGAGGCTTCCCTCATTTTCGCCGAGACTCTCATAGAAGGCCTCAGACTCGGGAAAGCTGTCAAACCAAGGCAAAACGGTCGAGGCGTTGTGTGAGCTTTTCGCGGCGACGCGAGTACGGGCCGATCCCTCTTGAGTGGTGGGATGCAGAATTGAGCTGTAAAGCGATTGAATAGTGCGCCGATGCATGTCCAATTCGCGGTTCAGCTCCGTCCAACTGGGTCTCCCCATCAAACGCGCTATCCGGTGTTTTGTCGAATTGTCGCTAGGGACACTGTGGGTTTGCTGGTCGCCGACAAGCTGGCACCGATGTTCGAACTGCCTCAGAAAGGTGTATCCGGCGGTCAATCCATGGGCGGCCGCATGACTCAAATAGCCTAACTGCTCCAATTCCCTCAGCGCAGTAAGCGTCGGTTCCACCTGGAGATTTGGCTTTCCATGGCCATGGAGCAGCTGCAGACACTGGACTAAAAACTCCACGTCGCGGATTCCACCTGCCCCGCGTTTGATGTCATGGGTGTCGGCTCGTTCCTCTATGCGGGTCTTCATCGCCAGCATCGCCTCCAATTGGACTTCGCTGAGCTGCTCCCGAAAACAAACAGCGGTTCGCATTGCCGCCCAACGCTCTCTCAAGGCAGGAGATCCAATCATTACCCGGGATCGGATGAGCGCCTGAATTTCCCATTGCTCGGCGTACAGGCGATAGTAATTCTCAATCGCGCGCATGGTTGGAGCTAACGGTCCTGAATTTCCGTAAGGACGTAATCTCAGATCCACTCTGTAAAGCGATCCCCTTCCCATTCGATCGCTGAGCGCCCGCCCGAACATTTCGCAAAAGCGGGTCAGTTGCTGCGAGAGCGATTCGTCCAAGCCATCGTCAGTTGCATACACCAAATCGACATCAGAGCTAAAATTGAGCTCCCGCCCGCCCAGCTTTCCGAATCCTACGATCATGATTGGGCATTCGTCCGGCAAGTCCGTAGCCTTGGCGAATTCCTTCCAAGCGACGGTGCCGGCCAAATTGATCAGCGCCTCCGCCAGATCGCTAAGCGCCATCCAAACTGATTCCTCGGGCCATTCGCCGGCCAAGTCGTTTACGACGATTGGAAGCGTCCAACGTTGCTTCAGGAATCTCAGCCGGTCCAAACCGTGGCGGTAGGAGATGGCTGACGCTGCCATGGCGCGTCCTTCCGACACGACTTCCGACACCTTCAAGGGGCGCCGCAACTCGTTTGGGTCGAGGGCGATACCCGCCAGCTCCGGGTTCTGGATCAGAAGGTCAGCCAGGTGCTGACTTGCACCGAACAAACCGACAAGGACTTCGGAGACCCGGTCCAATACCTCCATTTGGAGCAAAAGCGCCTGAGGGTTTGACGTCACCCCTAGCCATCTGGTCAGGTTGACAAGTGCCAATTCTGGGTCAGCGGATTTGGCGATATGTTCCAAAAGTTTGGGACTGGGTTCGGCGCCGAGCCACTCCCTAAGCCGGGCCAAGGATGCATTCGCGCCAGGTGAGTTAGGTTGGCTTTCCAAGCTCACGTAGCCGCCACCGGGAGGTGAGTCGCCAACCATCCGATGCCTATCGTTCTATTGGAAATATCAAATGTCGACTTGAGTACCCTTATCACAGTCCCTAACTCTCACAGCAACAATGACAGCTTACGCGGTAATTATGGCGGGAGGCTCGGGCGAGCGCTTCTGGCCAGTTTCCAGAAAAGATCGCCCCAAGCAACTTCTGAAACTGACGCATCCGGAACAAACTCTCCTGGAGGAGGCGGTAGAGCGTATTTCCCCTCTAATTCCCAAAGACCACATCCTGATCGCAACCGGCAAACCTTTGGAAGAACCGGTGCGAATTGCATCGCTGGTCCCAGATGGGGGTGTCCTTGCCGAGCCAGCGAAGCGCAATACCCTCGGTTGCCTTGCCTGGGTTGCAGCACAACTCCTTTCGCGCGGTGAAGATTCGAAAGGAACGGTGATGGCTATCCTCACCGCGGACCACAAAATTGGCGACCCTGAAGACTTCCGGGCGACGGTTGCCAAGGCCCTAACCGCCGCAGAAAAAACGGCTGGACTCGTTACAATTGGCATCCGCCCCAGTCGAGCGGAAACCGGTTACGGATATGTGGAATTGGGAGATGCATTCGATTCCGAAGAACCGAAGGTTTATCGTTCTGCCAGTTTCCGAGAGAAGCCAAATCAAGAGGCAGCCGAGCGCTACGTTGAG
>DATFHI010000225.1:0-4134 GCA_035248525.1 Fimbriimonadaceae bacterium
GCGGATTTGGAGTTTCCGAAAGTGAAACGGTGCTCAAAGCCGTCGCTTGGTGCCGTTCGAATTCGGATTCCAAAGCGCCGATTGTGCTGGTTGGCGTTTCCATGGGAGGCGCGGCAAGTTGGTTGGCGGCGGCAAAAAGCCCGGACGTAACCGCGGTTGTGACGGAAGGAACCTTCGCTAAGTTGGAACCCGCCACCAAAAGATGGTTCAACCGAAAATTCACCGCTGCGAGCGTTTGCCTTGCTCCGGTTTTTTGGTTTGCCCAACGCATTTCGGGTGTGGACCCGGCAACGGTGAATCCAATTGAAGCCGCGGAACTTTGGGAAGGCAAGCCCGCCCTGGTAATCCATGGTGAACTCGACCAGTTGTTCTTGACCGATGAGGGGCAAGCTCTTGCCGCCGCCTCGGGCGCGCCTCTCTGGGTGGTCAAGGGAGCAACTCATGCCCACTGCTCAGAGCCCGATTTGACTGACTACGTCGATCATGTAACCAGCGTCCTGCATTAGGTTAGTCCCGGGACTGCAGGTGGAAACGCGCTAGAATCTTGCCCTTATGCGCAATATTCCCGCTCTTTAACGCTGGCCCCATTTGCGGCCCGCACCCTTCTTCACATGGCGAACTTGATCGCCGCGAGCCGTAAAACCAGGAAAGAGTAGATGCGTTTTCAGTTACCACAAATTCTTCAGCATAAGGACTTCAAGAATCTTTGGCTTGGCCAGTCGATCTCCCAACTGGGTGATTCTTTCTACTTCGTAACGTTCATGTTCATGGCGGAGAAGCTGACGGGGAAGATCGAGTGGGTTGGATTAGTCGGAGCACTTGAGGCGATTCCCTACTTGCTGTTCAGCGCCTACGCGGGAATTCTGGCCGACCGGTTGGATCGCCGCCGAATCATGTGGGTGAGCGACATCGCGAGCGGATCGATTCTGCTCCTGTTTGCCTCGATCTTGGCCATCGGTTACTCGCCGACCGGTTGGACGTTACTCGTCCTGTCGTTCCTGACAAGCTCGATACGATGTTTCTTCCTTCCGGCAAAGAGTGCCGCCATTCCGAATTTGCTGCCGGCGGACCGAGTGCTCGAAGGCAACGCATTTAGCATGATCACCCAGAGCTTGATGCCATTGATCGGCCTTGCGTTCTCGGCTTCACTGATGGCGCCGCTCTACGCGCTTTCCCCGGAATGGTTCTTCTTTACGTGCGTGGTCTTGAATGCCGGTTCATTTTTCGGCTCGGCTTGTTTCATCGGCAAATTGCCGATGATTCAGCCGGCGCGGAAGGAATCCAGACCCGAAAAGACTGGCGGCGATTTCAAATTAGGGCTCCAATACATTGACCAACGCCCCGAGCTCAAGGTGCTTATCTTAATGCTCACTGCCTTCCGACTGTTCGTTTCGCCGTTCTTCGTTGCTCACGTGGCAGCGAACAAAACCTGGTTTGGCGGTAAGCCGAGCGGCTTGGCCTGGTTTGAGTTCTCGTTTTTTGCCGGAATGATACTGGTCAGTCCGGTTGTTGGAAAGCTCAAGATTCAACGGCCGACGATGACGTTTGCCGTGGGGCTAGCCTTAGTCGGGCTGTTCGTTGGTTTCATGGCATTTAGCGACCATTTTTGGCTGTATATGCTGTGGAATATCGCCTGCGGACTCGTAATGCCGTTTGCGGACATTCCGATCAATGCTTACCTCCAACTGAGCGTCCCCGATCATTTCCGAGGACGGGTGAACTCCGTAATCTCCATGGTGGGGATGGGGATCATGCCAATTGGAATGATATTGGCGGGCTTTATGATTCACCAATTTGGACTGGTGACGTCATTCCTGGTCATGGGCACTGGAATGTTGTTGGCGGCATCTATCGGACCCTTGAATAAGGCGTATCGGGAAGCTCGCATGCCCGACGATTCCGCAGAATCTAGCGACGAGCCGTTACTCGCTCATGCCAGTTGACATAAAAAGAGCCCTCCGGTTTCCCGGAGGACTTTTCGTGTATCCCGACAGATTGGCTCTATTTCTTGGAACCGCCGCGGTTGCCGCCGCCCGATGCCTCGCCGCCTTTCTTCGAGATCTCTCTCTGTTTTTCGGGATCCATTGCTGCGAATCCTCGCTCGCTCTTCTTGTTGTCCGATGACTTGGATCCGCTCGATCCAGAATTGCCTTTGTTCATTGTTCTCTCCTTTCATTTAGGATTTTCCCCGCCCGCCACTTTCGGACTTGGAATTTTCCGAATTCTTTGATTTTCGCTGGCTCCCGTGAGATGCTTCGCCGCCTTTCCGCCCGATCTCCGCCATGTGGTTTCGATCCCGACTTACGGCTTCGCCGCCGCGTTGGCCGATTTGCGCCATGTGACTGCGGTTTTCACTAACCGCCTCGCCGCCCTTCTTCGCAATTTCCCTTTGCTTGGCTTCATCCATCGACGCGAATCCCCGTTCGCTTGAACCGTTTCGGCTGTTTTCCGTCCCACGGTTGCCTTTGTTGTCTGCCATTCAACGACACCTCTTGATAAGATTGCCTCCGTTGGAGACCCACAATGAATTAGAAGCAAGTAGCGGTTAGTTAGCCATTAGAGAGCCTCCGCCAACTGTCTGAATTTCGTAAATAAGCGGGCGGCGATTACAAAGAAACCTAAAGATCAGGTGTCGTTTCGACCCCGGATAGAGCATCCTTTTCAGCCAAACGGACGGCCGCATCCCAGGCTTTATGGATGTCGGCGACGAGGCAAGAGTAGCCACCGTCGTCCTTCTGCATATTCTGCTGACGCAGGATATAGGCGGGGTGAAGCGTGGCAATTGCAGTCCTGGCATATTCGCACGGGAAATACTTCCCCCGCTCCGCGGTGATTTTGAAGTTGGGCTTAATGAGGTTCCTTGCGCTGGGCGCACCGATGCACAGAATCACCTTGGGTTTAAGAAACGACAGTTGGGGCAGAAGCCAGACTCGACAGGCGGCGGTTTCTTCAATGGTTGGTGGACGGTTGACCGGTCGTCCGGTGGACCAATCCGCGGCACGGCACTTGACGGTGTTGCAGATGTAAACCTTGCTTCGGTCGAGTCCATTGTCGGCCAGAGCTTTATCCAAGAGTTGCCCCGCGCGGCCCACAAACGGCCTTCCCGATTTATCCTCCTGGTCTCCGGGACCCTCCCCGACCAGCACTAACGGCGAGTTCGGATTGCCTTCGCCGAATACAACGTTCGTACGACGCGCCGCCAATGGACAATTTTGGCAATTTAGAGCCGCTGCCCGAAGAAGCTCAAGCGTCTGCATCGGCGATCTGTTTGAGGCGGTCGTAGCTATCTTCCAAGGTTTGAGGAAGTACGCGGACTTCTCCGACCGTTGTCATAAAATTGGTGTCGCCGTTCCAGCGAGGGACGATGTGCCAGTGGATATGGCTCGGGATCCCTGCGCCCCCGGCACGACCCATATTGATGCCGATATTGAAGCCGTCCGGCCGGTACGCAGCCTTGATCCAGCGAACAGCTTTAGCGAGAAGTTGGTTAACCTCCAAGAGTTCTTCATCGTTCAACTCCTCGATGTCCGGAGTCTGCCGATAAGGAGCAACCAGCAGATGACCGTTGGTGTACGGAAAGGCGTTGAGCATGACGAATGTCGTCTGTCCGCGTTTGAGGATAAGGTTCTTCCGGTCGTCCTCTTGGGCGGGGAGGTCCACAAAGATGTTTAATTCGTCGGTACCTGTTTGCGGCTTTTCTATGTACTCCATGCGCCAAGGAGCCCAAATCCTTTCCGACATAAGGAAATTATGCGGGATTCTGCGGCGCTAAATGGACTTTGCCAAGATAACCGCTTCGGCAACTTCCTTCATGGACTTCCGAAGGTTCATCGATTGAAGCTGTATTCGGCGATAAGCTTCAGTCTCAGTTAAGCCTTGGGTTTCCATAAGGATGCCCTTTGCGCGGTCGATGAGTTTGCGGGTCTCGAGCTTCTCTTCGAGCGAGGAGACTTCTTCGTTCAAGGCTAGATTTTGCTCGTAGCGACTGCGCGCAACTTCAATTGCCGGAGGCAGGTCGCCAGGCTTGAATGGCTTTACCAAGTAGGCGAACACGCCGGCATCCTTGGCTCGGTCGACAAGCTCGCGGTCGGAGTAGGCGGTCAATAATATAGTAGGGGCTATACCTTCCTCAGT
>DATFHI010000226.1:0-7143 GCA_035248525.1 Fimbriimonadaceae bacterium
ACATCTGAAGAGAAACTGAATCATATTGTGGCGGCAGCCGACGAACTCAAGGCGGAACGTATCGAAACCCTGGATGTCCGAGGAAAGACGTCCGTCACCGACTTTTTCGTCGTTTGCAGCGGTACCAGCGACCGGCACATCGCCTCTATTGCCGACAAAGTTCAAGAGGAGCTTACAAAGCTCAAATCCAAACCAGTTCGAGTAGAGGGAGAAAACTCGGGCTGGGTACTTCAAGACTACGGCGACGTCGTTCTGAACGTCATGAGGGAAGAGACACGTCAATTCTATGACTTGGAGACTCTCTGGAATTCATTCCAAACCAGCCCAGACTATCCAACTGATAAAAGTTAAATAAGGATTTGGAGTTTTGCTGCCGTTTTCGCAAGAAATGGTATATCATAACTTGTCGCCCACAAACTTGAACACATTTAGTCTTTTCGTGGGTGCCCATTGGGAGTTTGATGATGCTTGCGGAGATGGTCCCTACAAAAGTTTCAGGTTCGAGACTTCCCCCCAACCGACCACCTAAGGTCACTTTCAGCCCGGATCCAGACGATCGCGATCGCGACATGTTCGTCTACCTTCGGGACAATATCAAGCTTTTGGTTGCCTCCCTCGCCGACGTTACGGTTGAGCAGGTTGCCGCTTATGTCGAGCTACTCGACCAGCGGCGCCGGTGGATCAAAGAGGAGATGGAAGTGGAGCGGATGATGGACGAGATTCCCAGTCCTCCGCTCGGAATCGAGTCCGATCCCTATGATCTCGGCGAGTTGGCAAATGTGCAGCGCAACTTCCGGCGGGAGAAATTCGAAGAGCTTCTTCGGGTTCTCGATCAAGCTCAAATGAGGATGGAACAAAGGTTTTGGGAGCAAATCTGGCCCTCTAACCCGTCTTCATAGCAGTGGATCCCTCTCCTGCTGACTCTAACAGCAATTCCGAATTGGAATTGGACCGACTTCGGCAAAAGCTGATGGCGACCTCCGATCCTGATATCCGCGCCGCGCTGTCGTCACGCATTGAAGCACTGGAAGAGGAGCTTCAATCTTCGACGGTAACAGCGGCTCCCCGTAAAGAGCTCACCGAATCGGAAAAGCAGCAACTGCGAAGCGAGCTCACCAAAGTTAGCGCACAACGATATGCGGTCGAAGACCCCGAGATGCGCGCCCAACTGCAGGCCCGAGTCAAGGAGTTGCAGGAACTTCTCGGAATCGACGTCCAAAAGTTGGCTGGTGGCGAAATGGCGCAGAGCGCCGTTCCCGATGTCCAACCAACTAAAGCAAAGAAGTCCAAAGAATCGGCGACGCCTAAAGTCGACCTCGCGGAGCTGCAAGCGATTCTTGCCGAAAAGTCTGCCTTGATCCGAAAAGAAGAGCGGCAGGCGGAATTAAATTTGCCGGACGAAATCGAGCCGCCTACGCCCGAGCAACAGGAATCTGCCGACCGGCTAATCCAGCAGGCTCGGGTGGAAAAGATTCGCGGCAATAAGGCTGAAGTACAGCGATTGCTCGAGGAAGCTGCGTCGTCCGCCCCCGGATCCGCAATCGTTTTGGAGATGGTCGGGGACGACTATGCCGAACGGAAGCAGCTTGCGAAAGCTGCCGCTTATTACCGTCGTGCCGCAAAGATCGATCCGAAGAACGTCAATATCGAACGTAAACTCGCCCTCGCCGCGCTTGGGGTATCGGACAGTGCGGGTCAACTGTCCGCAGGTCTGGATGACAGCGCAATTCCCATGGCGAGTCGGAATGCAGCCATTTGGTTGACGTTATTCTTGCCCGGCCTTGGCCACCTCGTCCTGGGCCAGAAATCAAAAGGGATTCTGATCCTCGTGGTTTGGTGTATTTGCCTCGCATGGGTGATTTTGATGGGTGGCGACGTGGCCAAGGTTGGATCGGCTTTGGTAGGCGGACGGAGTCAAGCAAACTGGATCGCAGTGGTTCCCTTGCTGGTTATGATCTTAACCTTTGTGGGCGCCTTGATGGATCTTAGAGGTCCAAAAGAAATGGTCAGACAACCTGTAGCTAGACCGCGGCCGCCGGTCGATCTACCCTTCGAGTGATTAGGAGAGCCGCGCCTGGGTTTCCCGCAACTCCCGGACAAGAGCCTGCTGGGATGAAGTCGCCGTAAGATCGCTTCTCGTCCGTTCGATGACCGCTCGGAGGGCGTCGCAAGTCCGACGCAGCCCCCCGGTCATAGCATCGGGAAAGTCGAACGTTATTAGGTCGTCGTAGACCGTCTCCATCTGCTCAAGGATTCGCTCAGCTTTCTCCAAATTGCCGCGCCGCATTTCATCGAGGCAATACCGGCGCACTTCACTGGCCGCTTCTCCCATGCCATTGAGGTAACTCATGACTCCGGTGCCCAACTTGGCTGGAGTTGGATAATCCTGGTCTTGGACCATGGCCAGAACTGCCGCCGCCTCCACCATCTCCTTCTCCGCGTCATGCAGAAATCCCGCGTGATAAAGCTCGGGGAATGGACCTAACGCCGTTCGCGCCTTGGTAGCGATCTGCAATGCATCTTCGAGCAATTGAGTCGCCTCTTCAAACTGATGACGGTGGATATGGCGTATACATTTCGCTGAGGTCTGGATGAGCGCTCGGCAATGCACCAGCCCCGCTTCTCGGCCCTCATGCATCCTTTGGGCCTGCTCGCGAATGTCTGCGACGATTGTTTCCCAGTCTTCTTTCACATCAATCCTTTTCGCATCAGACTCGTGAAGTCGTCGTATCCGATGATAATGTGATCTAGCACCGGAATATCCAATAACTTCCCTGCTTCCACCAATTTCTTGGTGACCTTGATATCTTCCGGGCTCGGGGTTGGATCGCCGCTTGGATGATTGTGCGCGACGATTATCGAACTTGCTCCATCCTTGACCGCTTCTCGAAACACTTCCCTTGCCCCAACGATGCTCATGTTGACCGTGCCGATATGAACTGGAGAAATCCGCTGTATGTGCCCTTTTGAATCCAATAGCACGACCACGAAATGCTCGCGCTTTTCGTGGCGAAGGTGGTCCAGCCGACGAGCTACGTCTTCCGGCACATCGACCTCAGGCAATTCACCCCGCTTCGAGTTCCCCATTCGCCGGCCTAGTTCAATCAGAGCTTGGGCTCGAATCAATTCAAACCGATCTTGGCCGGTTATTTCCGTCAGTTCCTGAATGGTTGCTTCTGCCAACGAAGAGAGTTTCGCGTAGCGGCCCAACATCTCCCGAACCATCGGTGTGGCCTGAAGCGCATCGGTTTCCGACCGAGTGAAAGCTACCGAAACGAGGTCGATGATCGAGGCGGATGCGAATCCGTTATAGGTAAGCCGGTCGACCGGACCTTCAACTTTGCTTGGCATCGATGGAAGTTTGGCAGATTCTAAACGACGCTCAGACGCTTGAGCAATTTAGGAGCCTCCTCCGGCTCAACCCAGATGCCATCAGCCTTTAAAAGGGCAATCAATTCATCGACCCCTTGCTCCTGAGGAATACCGTTTTTCACGACTTCACGCTTCCGATAAAGCGTGATCTTTCCACCGGCAGCGCCGACATATCCGTAATCCGCATCCGCCATCTCCCCGGGCCCATTCACGATGCAACCCATAACCGCAATATCCAAGCCCACAAGATGTTTAGTTGCCTCGCGTACCTGGTTGAGGACAATCGGCAAATTGAACTTCGTCCTGCCGCAAGAAGGGCATGCGATATATTCGACTTTGGTTTTCCTCAGTCCCAGCGACTGCAGGATGTCGTAACAGACGGGAATTTCGTTCTTTGGATCCTCGGACAAAGAAACCCGGATCGTGTCTCCAATGCCTTCCAAGAGCAATGTCGCTATCCCGGCGGTGGACTTGATGCGCGCATATTCGCCATCTCCAGCTTCCGTGACGCCCAGATGTAAGGGATAGGACATTCCTTCCCTCTCCATGGATTCCACAATTAACCGGTTTGCCGCAACCATTACCTGAACCCGAGATGCCTTGGCGCTGATGTTGAGGTTGGTAAAGCCATGCTTCTCGCAGATGCGGAGGTACTCCATCGCCGACGCAACCATCCCTTCTGGAGTGTCGCCATAAGTCACCAACAGCCGCTCACTCAGCGAACCGTGGTTAACGCCGATTCGCATCGCCCGTCCATTCCGTTGGCAAGCCTCGATAACCGGCACGAAGCTCTCCTCAATCGCCGTCAACTCCTCTTGCTCTTCTGCCTGACTGTAGGCAAGCTCGGCCCGCAGTTGATCTACAGAGCTGTCCTCGGCTCGGCCACGCATGTCCGCCCCTCGACTACCATGCCTCTTAAATACAAACAGCCCTGGATTGACCCGAACCTCGTCGACGTGCTTCGCAGCCTCGACGGCGATGTCAGTTCCCTGATGGTGGACGTCCGCCGTGAGAGGAACATATTGGTATCTCTCCGTCACCTTCGCCCGAATCTCTTCCATACATTGGGCTTCACCTAAGCTGGGCGTTGTGACGCGAACAAGCTCGCAACCAACTTTGTGGAGCTCGATAATCTGCTCGACGCAGGCATCGACATTCCTTGTTTCTTCAGTGATCATCGATTGGACCATCACCGGGTGGCCGTCGCCAATAGTTAATGGCCCAATGCGGCAAGGAGAGGTCTTCCGACGGGGGTAGGTCACTTAAAGGGTCCTTCGCGTAGTACGCGTTCTATCCCCATTGTGGCACCTCGTACCCAAATGGCAGATTTCGGTCCCAGGTTCAACCAGCCGCGATTAACCGGCCCACTTATTCAAGAAGGGGATTACTTTGGCTGGATCATGAGCCGGTCCGGTTTCCAGTAAGCCCGTATCTTGGGAGTGCAGCAATTTGCCGGACTTATCCAAAACGAATAGATGCGGATATCCGTTGATCTTCGGATACTTGCCTAAAAACGCCTTGTTTTCGTTTTCCGGGCTAAAGTTGATCTTCACTACCACGTACTTGTCCTTCAAAATTTTACGAGCTTCGTCGTTGGTCTCGAAAAACTTGTCAAGCTTATGGCACCAGGGGCACCACTCGCCACCTACGTCCAGCATGATGCGCTTGTTTTCCTTAGTTGCAAGCTTTATTGCCGCCGCTAAATCTCTATCCGGATCACGTTTGGGATCAAATTTGGGGGTCTCTTTCTTGGTCTCGGTTGGTACTTGGGCCTGGACCGGCATAGCAACTACGGAGAGCAATAGGGCGGAGGCAATGATGAACTTCACCATGGCGCGAGATTACCACCGCTCCTCTTTACCTCGGGGCATTAATAAGCGTAAGATGAGACAGGCGGTCTTTGACGCCCGGCGCCGAGACTGCTGATTCTCACCCGAAGGAGGGTTCCCATGAAGCAGTACTCTGCTGAGAACATCAGAAACGTTGCCATTGTAGGCCACGGCGGTAGCGGCAAGACCATGCTGGTCGAGCACCTGCTCTACACCGCCGGAGCATCCGACCGAGTTGGAAGTGTCGATGGCGGAAACACCCAGTCGGACTTTGATCCGCTAGAGATTCGAAGAAAAATCTCCCTCAATGCCACCGTTGTACCGCTGGAATGGCAGGGGGTTAAGGTCAATCTGATCGACGTACCTGGTTACCCCGACTTCATCGGTGACCTACATGGGGTAGCACGCGTGGTCGAGGCGATGATCATCGTCACGGAGGCCAAAGCCGACCTGGACGTTGGGTTCGAGTTAGCCTGGGAAATTGCTGAAGAGCATGGTTTGGCCAAGTGCATTTTCGTCAACAAGCTAGAACGCGACAATGCCGACTACGAGGGCCTGATGAACACCCTCCACGAGCGATATGGACGAAAAGTCGTCGGCGTCCAGATCCCCATTGGCCACCAGGCGGCATTCAGCGGCGTGCTCGACTTGCTGAACATGAAGGTTTATAAAGGCAAAGACCGTGGCATGGAAGTGGAAGACGTTCCCACAGGATATGCCGAGGAAGCGGCCGAGCGCCGGGACAAAATGATGGACGCCGCGGCCGAAGGCGATGACGACCTCGCCATGAAGTATCTCGAGGGCGAGCAACTCACCGAGGATGAAATCGAACACGGACTCCTCGTGGGAGTTGAGACCGGTAAAGTAGTCCCCGTTCTGCTGGGCTCAGCGGCATCCGGAATCGGAGTTGCCACATTGCTGGACCGAATCATCCATGAATTGCCTTCCCCGGTCGACACGCCAAAGTCATTTGAGGGCCAAGCGCTAAAGCCAGATTCTAATGGTCCGCTGGTTGGGTTTGTCTTCAAAACTACCGCTGATCCGTTCGTGGGAAAGATCAATTTTGTCCGGCTCTTCAGCGGCACTTTAAAGGCAGATGACCATGTCCTCAACGTCAACCGTGAAAAGGACGAACGGGTGCACAACTTGTTCTACCCCCACGGTAAAGGACAGGAACCGGCAACGGCGGTCGGCGCCGGCGACATCTGCGCAATCGCCAAACTTCAGGACACCCACACTGGCGACACTCTCTGCAATTCCAAGGACAAGCGAATGTTGCCCGCAATCGACTTCCCGGAGCCGATTTATCGAATTGCCGTAGTCCCAGCCACGAAGGCCGATGAGGACAAGTTGGGGGTTTCGATTCAACGCCTGATCGAGGAAGACCCAACGTTCCGACACTCCCGTGACGCGGTCGCCCACCAGGAAATTCTGGAAGGGATGGGCGATATCCACCTCGAAACGATCATCGAGAAGCTCAAGTCCAAATTCGGAGTGAACGTGAAGGTCGAGGAGGCGCGGGTTCCCTACAAAGAGACCGTGCGTGGAAGTGCAAAGGCCCAAGGAAGGCACAAACGGCAAACCGGTGGAAAGGGCCAATTCGGAGATTGCTGGATCGAGCTCGAGCCCTTGGATCGGGGCGGCGGCTTCTCCTTTGATAACAAAGTGGTTGGAGGTGCGATTCCCAAAAACTTCATTCCTGCCATCGAGAAGGGTATCCGCGAAGCGGCTGACCACGGCCTCGTCGCGGGTTATCCCGTAGTCGACTTCAAGGTCACGGTATATGACGGAAGCTACCACGACGTCGACTCCAATGAACAGGCCTTCAAAACGGCCGGCGCTTTGGCCTTAAGAGCGGCCGCGGAAAAGGCTCAAGCTACGATCCTGGAGCCCGTGTTGAACGTGGAGGTCGATGTCCCTGACGACTGCGTGGGCGACGTCG
>DATFHI010000227.1:0-3773 GCA_035248525.1 Fimbriimonadaceae bacterium
CTGAAACAGCCGAATGGTGATTGCGGCCGAGTCTCGCTCCGTCCACGGTTCCGGCTTCAGTCCATTTTGCGAATAGCCGGGCGGCAACAAATTCTTAGCCGTCGCTTCTCCGATCCACGCGTTGACTCCCCGCACGTATTCTCGCAGTATGGTCTGACTTCTTGCATCCAACCCGCGAGCAATCTGTTCATCCAACTCTTGATCCGTGTAGGCTTGAGCTAAGACTTCCCGATCGGAAGCGGCGAAATTGGGCCCGAACGCTTCTGCCATCCTGCCCCGGGCGACTCGGCGAGAGTTCTCCATTTGCCAGAGTCGATCTTGGGCAACCGCGTATCCGGCCTCGAAGAAAGCCTGCTCTATAGTCGAAGCTTTAATGTGGGGGACGCCGTATTCGTCGCGATCGATGGTGGGCGCGGGGGCAATGACCAATACCGCAATGAACTGGAGCATGGACCATACTTTATCTCCATCAACCCGTGGAGTTGCCCTAGGGCATTAAAAGTGCGACCTGCAAGTAATGGGCTAAGGCAGGTATCGGCGGCTTCCGCCCAACGCCTTACGATCGATCACCAAATAAATCGCGTATCCGATCGCCAAAACCACCGCCAGGGGAAGTATCAAAGATAGAACCGTCGCTATGAGACCAGTGACCAGTTGCCAAACGACGTAAATACCGACGATGGCCGCGAGGATCATGAGGACAAGCTTTGCGGTTCCCGACACTTCTACATTAACTCCTGTGTTGCGCTGGATGCGTCTGGGACGAGGGAGTACAGTTCCGCCGTCACACGGTAATGTACAGCATCTTTGGTCGGTATGTTCGAAGTGTCTAGGTTCGCGGGGACTTTGGACCCCCGAACTGGGACCAGGTTTGGGAGTAAAGTCATTCCATGGTCCTACCGACGAGCCGAGGCCAAGTCTTCGATCCTGAATCGGATCAACCCCTAAAAATCAACGCTCCGCTCGTCGCGAAATGGCTCGTCAGCTTTCTTCAGGACGAAGTCAAACGCCGGCGAAACATGAGCAAAGTCGTTCTTGGCTTATCAGGGGGCGTTGACTCCGCGGTGGTCGCTTACGTGTGCGCTCGAGCGTTTGGACCCGAGAATGTCCATGCCTTTCGCATGCCCTACAAGATCAGTTCGCAAGAGAGCCTCACCCACGCCCAAAATGTAATCGACCAGCTGGGCATCCAGGAGCAGACTCTGGAAATTACCGCCATGGTGGACGGGTACCTGTCCCAAGAACCCGCAATCAGCCCTCAAAGATTGGGAAACGTTTGCGCCCGAGCGCGAATGATCGTCCTGTTCGATCAATCGGCGAAGCTTGGCGGACTTCCCATCGGCACCGGTAACAAGAGCGAGCGGTTATTCGGCTATTACACATGGCATGCCGACGACTCGCCGCCAATCAACCCATTGGGGGATTTGTTTAAAGTGCAAGTTTGGCAACTCGCCCGCGAGCTTGGAGTCCCCGAAGAAATCGTTTCTAAGCCCGCTACCGCTGATCTGATCAAGGGTCAAACCGACGAGGGCGACTTCGGCATCACGTACGCGAAAGCGGACCGAATCCTGCACTTTTTGGTTCAAGGGTATTCAGTGAACAAATTGAAGTCCATGGGCTTTCCCGCATCGGAAGTGGACTTAGTTGCAAAAAGGGTCTCTACCACCCATTGGAAGCGTCGACTTCCCACCGTCGCCATGCTCAGCGCAACCGCGATCGGCGAGTACTATTTGCGACCCGTAGACTATTAAGCTCTCCCCCAATTAGGAGGAGAGCCGATTGGACTTACTTTTCGATCTCCCAGGGCTTGAGGTGCGGACCATCCACGTGGCACAGGTCTCGATCCTTCAGGCCAAACATCGAGGCGAAGTCGAAACTCGATGATGCCGGAGCGGCACGCTTACCCAGAAGGATCTTTTCGATCTCAGAGCGCGAATCCTTCAGGTGCATGACGGTTAACCGGTCGGTCGTCTTGGGCAGAGCCGCGTCGATCCGCTTGGCCAAAGCACGGAGGTTGTCCTTCACGTACAGCTTGAGATCATTGTTCACGTTCGTCTTCGCCGCCATCGTGTCCAGGTACGACCGCTGAATGTTGCGGCGGTAAATATCCACCTTAGGATGAGCAGTTCCGAGCTCGGACCAGACTCCCGAGGTAATGTCCAAAACCATCTGCCCAACGGTGTACGCCGACGCGCCCCGCTGAGCTTCGATGTCGAACATCCTGCGCACCCTACCGTCGCCTAAGAGCTGGTTCAGGATGAGGGTGGCGGAGTTTGTGGTCATGCTGATCACGCCATCCGGCTGAATGCGAGTCAAGATTTCGGAACTAACCAGTTCCGGCTGAACCCGAAGCCCCTCATTGAGAAGAAACTGGACGGCGCTGCGCTGTTTGGCCGCATCGACCGGCTTGAACACGGCATTTCCTCGGCCTGCGTGGTAGTCCGTCTCGACCACTCCTCCTACCAACCGGGCAACGTGGAGAAGTTCCGTAATGCGTTGGGACATGAGTTCGCCATGCATCTGCTTCAGGAACGAGTAGTCGTCGCCAAAGTTGGAGGTCGCCGGGACCAACAGCTTTGCAATCCGCCGAATGTTAGCGAATCCCAATCGACCCGCTACCACAGCATCCGAGCTGATGTCCTCGCTTTGCGTGGTTGGATCCTGAGGATAGAGATAGTTGCCAAATCGGGTTGCCGGGTTGGTCACCTGGCGAGCGGCAATTCGATCCAGTTCCGGAATCTCCGCCTCTGGGCTGTTCGCATACGGAATCGGCTTATAACCCCATTCGATCGCAAATCGATCGTACGGTCCAAGTTTGCCAATCATGGGAACGTCGTCTCCCGGTTGGGCAACGTAGTTGAACCGGGCATAGTCCATGATCGAGCCTGACAGACCGTTTTGCTCGATGAATTTGCGGTCCCGGAGTTGGGCAGGCGTATAAAATGCGCTTCCCTTGAAGTTGTGCTCCAAGCCTAAGGTGTGGCCAACTTCATGCTCGACGACGTAGCGCATCAAGTCGCCGAGGAGATCGTCCGGCAATGGAAGTCGCTGCGCCCGCTTGTCGACCGCCGCCGCCTGGCTGAAATACCAAGATTGGGCAAGCTGCAAAACGTTGTGCCAAATGATGAGATGCGCGCTCAAGGTTTCGCCGGATCGAGGATCCTGCACACTCGGGCCCATTGCATTTTCGACCGGGGAGGCCACCCATCGGATGACGTTATAGCGAATATCCTCTGGATCCCAATTCGGGTCTTCTTCTATAGTGGGTGCATCCTTGGCGAGAATGGCATTCTTGAATCCAGCAGCTTCAAATGCTGATTGCCAGTCTTCGATCCCCATCTTGATGTACTTGCGCCACTTGTCGGGCACTTCTCGGGAGAGATAAAACACGATCGGTTTTTTGGGCACGCTGACCGCTTCACCGGGATTCGATTTCTCAAGTCGGAATCGACTGATAAACTGCTTTTCAACAACTCGCTCTTCCGGCCGGCCATAGATGGAAAATGGAGTAGCGAAGAAGCCGACGCGGGTGTCTCGATACCGGCCCATCATGGGCTTCTCTGGAAGCAGAATAAGGCTGTATTGGACAATCGCGGCGACCGGTCCACCCGGACCGGCAAATGTGAGGTACGAACGAGTTTCGATGTTTTCCGGGAACGCCGTCACCTTGTCAACGTAACTCTTGGAACCATCGACGCCTCCAGCTCGGAAAAGGGATTTGACGCTGAGTTCCTGAGGATCGCTCGTAAACATCCGGCTTACGTCGATGACGA
>DATFHI010000228.1:0-2992 GCA_035248525.1 Fimbriimonadaceae bacterium
TGCATTCTCCACATCGGATTCGGGCTGATCAGAAGAATATTCCCCTTCCCGACCGGGCATTGGATGACCGCCGGCTTGCCCGCCAACTCCTCGGGGGTGGAAATCATGCCGGCGACCAGTAATTTGTCCGCGGGGGCGAATCGAAGGAGCACCTTGGGACTCGGCAACCGTGGAGTATTTGCGCCGCGCGATTCGGGGGTGTCGCCCTTGACTTCCTTTGGTGTATATTGTGGTCGGCCTTGGACTACATCCGGATCGGTGAGCGATCCGCGTCCGCTTTCTCGTCCGCCTGAGCCCGCGCCGGAACCTCCAAATCCGCCGCCACCCCCAATTTGCAGAATCGGGAGGGTGTTCATGTTGAAGTAGACCGAAAGGGTGTCCTTATATCCGGCCATGATGGGGTTGTCCTTCGCCTCGTTATTCGCCAAATACACTCCGCCAGGTGCATTTAGATCTTTAGGCTGGAAGACGCTGACGCCCGTTACCAGGCCATAGCTGATCGGCACCTGGACCATGTTGCCGACGCAGATCAACATCCCGCCCTCATCGACGAAGCGCTTCAAATTCCGAACCCCGTCGAGCTCGATGCCGCCCCGAATGTCGTCGCTTGCATCTGGCCCTCCCAAATTTGGATACTCAGGGGAAGGTTTCCAGGGCATGGGATCACCAACCAACGGACGGCCATTGACCACTGTGGGACCGTCGCCGCGGGCGGGGGGCATCAGGATCACTTCGTACTTGCTTCGGAGGTTCGGCGTGTCTCGAAGTTCGTGAACGGATACGTATGCGTAATTCACGCCAAGCTCGTCAAACGCCTTGCGGAACCAGCCCTCATCTTGGGTGGTCTGCCAGGTGTGAACCAGTGCGATACGGGGGAGGCTTCCCGTTTGAAGGTAATTCGCCAAGCGGTTATCGGCCGGACCCATCGGCACATACTCCTTCATGGGAGCGTCGAGCACCTTCACATCTTTTGCCCGTATGACGTCGATGTCGAACAGAGGGCCGAACTGCCATCCGCAGTCGTCGTACGACCTTGGATCGGTTGGTTTGTAATACTGCTTATCCAGCAGCATATCGGCCAACCGGCTGTACGGTTGATCCATCCTAATTACCAAAGAACCGGCCGGGAACTTTCCGTCGGCGGTAGTGACCTCCGAAGAAAGTTGGCGAACCTCCACTCCTTGGTTGAGGAGAATTTCCGCCAACTTGGCCTGGTTCTCCTTTTTAGGATCGGAAGAAGGGAACACGTAAGCCGCCGGACCCTCCGTGCGGGCCTTAGCGACCGATCGCTTGGATTTAAGATAGAAGTTCCGCATGAACGTATCCTTCTCGTTGGCGATCTTGAAAAAGCCGTCGAGAAGCGCGCTCTGCATGATGTTGATGTTGTTGCGGATGGACCAGCGGACCCGCGGGAAGGGTGGATTGGGTCGATACCAATCTCGCGACGCCGCGCTTCCAGCTGATCGGATGCCCGTATCTGCGCCGCCACCCGAAAAAGTCTCATAGAAACGGCCGATTCCGTTATGCCCGTTCGCGACCGTGAAGCCGTAACTGGCCGCCCAACCATCATAAAAACCGTGACTCCAGACTCCTGGCACGCCACGCTTGGTGAGGTCATTGACCTCGTTGTAAGCCAAGATGTGCCACTCGTCGATCAGGATTGGGTCGTACCACGGGTTGTACGGTCCAGTGCCGGTGGATATGTATAGGTACGGAACCGATTCGTGCAGGTCGTGGAATACCAGAGGCTTGTACTCCAGCCAAGTCTTCGTCAAGGCTTTGCTGAGAGCCAACGACAGGGTCATGCCGTCGCGGTTGTCGTCGTGGGCAACGTACTTGCCCCAATAGATGGTGGGAATTTCTGGCTTATCTGGATTTGCTTTTCGGTAGCGGTATAGGTCGACCACGCGTTCGCGGCCATCCACGTCCAAAACCGGGGTAATCATGATGATGGACTTCTTGCGAATCGTCTGGATCATGGGATCATCGCTAACGATCAGCCGGTAGGCCAATTCCAAGAGCATCTCTGGCGGTCCGGTTTCGGTCGCATGCATACTGCCGGTCGCCCAGTACATCGGCACCGATTCCTTAATGAGCGCATCCGCTTCCTTCTCCGATTCGATCTTTCGCGGATCGCCCAGTAAACCGTTGATCTTCTTGATCCGGTCGAGCTTGCGTAGATTGGATTCGTCGGACACGAATGCGACGACCATCTCGCGCCCCTCTTCGCTCTTGCCGAGGGTCATGACTCTGATTCGCCGAGAAACTTTCTCCAGCGCTCTTAGATACTCCGCGCCCTTTGAGGCATAGGTGAGCACGTTAGGCGTTCCGATGACGTAGCCGAGGAATTTCTCCGGGGTGGGAACAGTCTTACTCGCCGGGAGGTGGTCCACCAAGTCCGTCAAAAAGAACGGTTCCGTGGTGTATTCGCGGATCTTCTTGGAATAAGCCTCGTCGTTCTGAGCGGCGGTGATTAAGGCAAGCGAAAGGAGTGCAAAGCAGAGCGGGCCTCGATACATCGGACTCTAATTCGAGGCTAGGTCTTTCGATTCCTTTATTGCCGGGCCCCTCGGAACCAAAGCGAACTGCCGTAGAGTCTCACGAAACGGCTATGTGGACATTAAAGCAGCGTGGAATGCTTCAAAAGCTTGTATTAACCTTACTCGGCCCTTGCCTGATCGTTTCGGCTTGGGCTCAAGGCATTGGCGTATTCGTCGACGGCGAACCGGTGATGTTTTCCGGCGTTGGACCGCAGAAGATCGGCGGCAGAGTGCTTGTGCCTCTTCGTGGAGTCATGGAGAAGCTAGGCGCTTATGTGAGTTATCAGGCTGGCACCAGAACGGTAACCGCCAATCGGGGAGACGTCGACCTTCAGTTAACCCTCGGACGCCGAGAAGCTCTTTTGAACGGTCGCACCGTGTTGCTGGATGTACCGGCAATGGAATACCGGGGAAGCACCTTGGTGCCTCTACGATTCATGGGTGAAGCGCTT
>DATFHI010000229.1:0-4243 GCA_035248525.1 Fimbriimonadaceae bacterium
CTTAAGGCATCTCCCGCCACGGGATACCGCATCGCCCAGGGAATCAATAAGCCGGCGGCCAACACCTATAAGGCCATTCAAACTCTGCAATCCAAGGGCGCGGTGCTCGTCGAGGATGGCCCGAGTCGGCTATGCCGCGCAGTGCCCTTGCACGAACTGATGAGCCGACTTCAAAAGGATTTCGAGAGCCGCCGCAAATCCACTGAAAAGCTGCTTCGATCCCTGAACTCCCCAATCGACGATGATCGAATCTACCGACTGAAGTCGCGCCAACAGGTTGTTGGGAAAGTGCGCGAAATGATTTTGGCCACGCGCTCGCTTTGTTTATTGAAGCTACCGGCCGAAGTCCTTACGGAGTTGGAATCCGACATGGAGAACGCCGCGCTTCGCGGAGTCGCCATCTCCTGTTTGACCTCCCAGCCGATCGCGGTCGAAGGAATCGACACCCTTTATGAGCGATCTGAAATGCATGGAGCGATTACGGCGGTGGCTGACGGCGCTCAAGCGCTAATTGGAGAGATTCAGTCAGCCGATGATGCGGATGCGATTTGGACTCAAAGTGTGGTGCTGGCAAAGTCGCACCATGTGAGCTTGTCGGCAGAAATCTGCCTTGCCCATGTGCAGCATCTTTTGGACCTGGATGAGAAGAAAAGCCGTGTCCAACGAGCGGTGGAATCCCGGATCGCGCTACCTCAGAATTTCCAGGACGAAACTAGAAAGAGCTGATTTTGGCCCTGGTTGTTGCCAACCGTTCCCGCATTTGATATGTGCAGTAGGCGCAGGCCGATCGACGCCTCGCCTTTGGGTGTCGACCAGGAAACTCCAAAACCCAACATTGGGGTGGAGTTGATGTGGCTGTCGAGATCTACTGAAGTGCGATTCGTGTATTGAACCCCCCAACCTGCGGTCAGGTAGAGACCAAGTCCATGCCTGGCGGGCCATCTATATCTTCCGTAGGCAAGCAGTCCATACGAATCTGACTTGTTCGGACCCTCTCCACTTGCTCCGCGACTGCTGCTGCGGTCGTAATAGGCCTCATAAACCAACTCCGCATTTGCATCCTTGAAGTTTCGGAAGTAAAAGCGGGGTTCGCGCTTGCCGGATGCGATTCCCATTCCAAATGCGGTGCGGCGGTCTTCGGAGCCTAAAATCGTGATGGATTGCCCGCTAAAAAGCTGGAAATATGTAGTTCGGCGATCGGTTTCGATCCGCAGTTCTTCAGCCGACTGAGCTACCGAAAATGCGGTAAGCAAAGTTAGGCCGAAAATACAACCAACTTTTTGTCGCATGTTTCTACAACGATATTGTTCCGGGACCGTCTCGCGGCTGTGGGCCGTTGGTCTGGTACCTTTACGGCATCCCGATGCGATCCAAACTGCCCGTCGTCGTCATAGTAGGTCGCCCGAATGTCGGGAAAAGCACTTTGTTTAACCGCTTAGTTAAGAAGCGGGTTGCGGTGGTGGAAGACACCCCTGGTATCACCCGCGATCGACTCTACGCCGAAGCCGAATGGAGCGGCAAACGCTTCACGGTGGTAGATACCGGCGGCATCGTTTTTCAGGAAGAAGATCCCCTCGCAGAGCAGATTCGCGTGCAGGCCGACGTTGCCCTTGCCGAAGCCGATGCGGTGCTGTTTTTGGCCGACGTCACGAGTGGCGTGAACCCGGATGACCGCGACCTCGCAAACAAGCTTCGCGGCAGCAAAACTCCGATCTACATTGTGGTGAACAAGGCCGACCATCCTGGTCGCGATTCTTACGTAACTGAGTTCTACGAGCTTGGCCTTGGCGAAGTCTGGCCAGTATCCGGTTTGCACGGACGGGGAGTCGCCGACCTGCTCGACGAAGTTGTCGAGAAACTCCCGTTCGCGCGAGTGGAAGAGGATGAAAGGGAGGAGATTCGCCTGGCGATCGTCGGCCGCCCAAACGTGGGCAAGTCCTCCTTAATCAATGCATTCACCGGCGAACAGCGCATGATCGTTAGCGACATTGCGGGCACCACCCGGGATGCTATCGATACCGTTCTCGAATATCGCGACGAGAAATTCAGGTTGATCGACACGGCCGGAATCCGGCGTCGGGGCAAGATTCAAGGCACTGTGGAGTACTACATGGTCAACCGCGCGCAGAAGGCGATCGAGCGTTGTGAGTGTGCATTGGTGGTAGTCGACGGCAATGAGGGCCTTACCGATGGGGACAAGCGCATCGCAAAGCTTGCCTTTGATGAAGGGAAGGCGTGCGTCTTTGCTGTAAACAAGTGGGATCTCAAGGAGCCGCCCGATGGCCAGCCTCGTAAAAGATCCCAGATCAAAAAGGACATGAAGCGGATCATCGAGAACGAGCTTCCTGAGCTTTCATATGCGACGGTGGCATTCAGCAGCGCGAAAGAATCCGCGGGGTTGGAGCCCATTCTCGATGCCGCATTGCAGGCGGTTGAAAACTACTCCTTCCGCATATCCACCGGCCAGTTAAACAAGCTGATCCAAGACGCGGTTTTCTCCCGACCGTACACCTCTAAGGGAAAGGCGCTCAAGATTTATTACGCGACGCAGGTGGGAACCCGTCCCCCAACCTTTGCGCTCTTCTGCAACGATCCCGATCTGCTCCACTTTTCGTACCAGCGCTACCTGATCAACAAGCTTCGTGAAGCCTATCCGTTGGAGGGCACGCCGATCCGGGTCGTTGCCCGCGCCAGCCATAAGAGGGATTAGCAGGCGAAGGCAATATAGAACCCGCGCCAGAGGACCGGGACGGTCCTGACACTCATGGGCGGGACGCCCATGCTACACTCCGCCAACATGATGCAGGACTGGTTCCTCGACGCCAAACTCGGCATTTTCATCCATTACGGGATCTATGCCGTAAAGGGGATCGACGAGTCCTGGTCTTTCTTCAACGGCAAGATCTCGCACGAGGACTACATGGCTCAGTGCGAGGGCTTTACTGCAAGCAAGTACGACCCAGATGCGTGGGCCGATCTGTTTGATCGGGCAGGAGCGAAGTACGCCGTCCTGACCACTAAGCACCACGATGGGGTCGCGCTTTGGGATACGCAGGCGAACGACTTAAGCGTGGTTAAAAAGACTCCGGCGGCAACGGACCTGATTACACCGTATGTCGAAGCCCTGAGAAACTACGGCCTAAAGGTCGGGTTTTACTTCTCGCAATTGGACTGGTCGCACCCTGATTACGCATCTGTCCGCCCCGAGCAGCACCGGGACGATCCTGATGATCAATTGAATCCATTCGCCTATCCACGCAAGGGTCAAAAGGATCCTTCCCGATGGGAGCGTTACCTAAAATTCCATCGCCAGCAGATAAAGGAGCTCTGCACAGAGTTTGGCAAAGTCGACCTGCTATGGTTCGATGGAGATTGGGAGCGGGATGAGCGCCAATTCCGCATGAAGGAATTGCGAGATGAAATCCATGCGATGCAGCCCGAGGTCGTGATTAACTCCCGGATGCTCGGCTACGGTGACTACGCGACTCCTGAGCAAGGTCAACCTGTCGTCGCCCCCGATGGACCGTGGGAGTTTTGCGTCACGATCAACGATTCTTGGGGCTATCAGGTTCAAGACCACAACCACAAATCCGTTCGTCAAATTGTGCGACTTTGCGCGGAGTGCTTTGGACTGGGAGGAAATGTCCTCCTCGACGTCGGTCCTTATGAGGACGGCACCCTGCAGCCCGAGCAGATCGACCGATTGGAGGGACTTGGAAGGTGGATGAAGAAGCACGCTTCCGCCATTTACGGAACCCGCGCTGGCATCCCTGCGGGACTCTTTTACGGTCCAACAACTGCATCTAAGGATGGCAAGGAACTGAACCTGTTTTTCTTCGATGTGCCCATTGACCAGATTGTGGTTCGGGGAGTTTTGGGAATTATAAAGCGCATTACAGTCGTGGGATCCGGACAGGAACTGACGTACAAGCGTATTGGCAGCGCGGACTGGTGCGAGATTCCAGGAAATTTGTATATTGACTTCCCGCTTGACTTCGAAGACTCCGAGATCGACCCGGACTGCACGGTGGTCAAAGTGGAGTTCGAGGCGCCGTTCACGACGAGCCTGAGCCCGGGGAGGAGTTAACGATGGGCAAGGATAAGGACTGATTGATGAAGATGATCGTGTAATGAAGGTTTCGGGAGCTTGGACGGGATGCCTACTCGACCCACGACCGAGCCGGTCGTGATACACATGGACGAGCAGTCCATGCCACTGCCCGCCAGGCGTCAACACCTACTA
>DATFHI010000230.1:0-5618 GCA_035248525.1 Fimbriimonadaceae bacterium
AGTCCGACCCGTTTGGCCAACTCGGCATTGGTGATCCTCCCGTCGTTCTGCAGGAGGTTCAGGATGAGCACATCCGTTTCGTCCAGGTGAGTCTTAGTTGACACAAACCTATCTTACATGAGCACAACAATGACCGATATCGAAGATACAATGTGGCCATGCCCGTTGCGAATGCCCTGCCGCGTTGGGATTTGACTCCCTATTTTCCTGGTGTTCAATCCAGCGAATTTGAAGAAGCGGTCCGCTCTCTGAACCGCGAACTTGAGTTGGCGGAGGAATATTGGAGGGCTTCAGGCATTGCAAGTAGCGAGGGCGTAGGCTCGGACATTGCCGCAGAGGCGGTTGGCCGCCTTAGTTCTATCCAGGAACAGTCCAGGCTGATCGCTGGATACCTGGAGTGTCTTGTTACCACAGATTCAAATGATAACGCTGCTGCCGCCGCGCTCAGTTCATTCGACCAGACAACAGTTCGAATATCCAAGTTGAAGACGCTCTTCACCCTTTGGATCGGAAAGCAAACTGATCTCGACTTCGGCTTTCCGACCATTTCGGAGCACGCCTTCTATATCGAACGAGCACAATTGCATTCCAAACACCTCATGGATGCGCCATTGGAGAGCCTGGTCAGTGAGTTGCAACCCTCAGGGAGCACTGCGTGGTCCCGACTACACAGCAACTTTACAAGCCAGATTCAGGTGCAAGTCGACGGGGAACGTCTCCCGATGACAGCCGTAAGAAATATCGCCTATTCACCTGACCGTGAAAAGCGCAGGAAAGCTTATGAAGCTGAGCTATCCGCTTGGAAACTCAATGAGCTTCCGCTGGCAGCTTGCTTGAACAGCATAAAGGGCGAAGTGAATTCGTTGGCTGATGCGCGAGGTTGGCATTCGCCACTCGAAGAGGCGCTGTTCAATGCGCATATCGACAGGGAATCGCTTGATGCGATGATGGAAGCGGCAAACGATGCTTTTCCTCAATTTCGGCGCTATTTAAGTTCTAAGGCCAAGGCTATTGGCCACTCAAAGTTGGCATTCTTCGATCTGTTCGCGCCAATTGGAGACGCTAAAGGAAAGTGGGCGTACCCGGATGCTTGTAAATTCGTTGCGGACAACTTTGAAAGATTTTCCCCCGAATTAGGCGACTTCGCCCGACGCAACTTTCGCGAAAACTGGATCGATGCAGAACCGCGAAATGGAAAAGTGGGTGGCGCTTATTGCTGCCCAATGATTCGAGGGGAAAGCCGGATCTTGATGAATTACGAACCATCCTACGGTTCGGTCAGCGTCCTCGCTCATGAACTCGGACATGGATACCATGACATGTGCCTTTCTCGCCGCTCGCCGCTGAACCAGGACACTCCCATGACGCTTGCCGAAACTGCGAGCATTTTTTGTGAAACGATCATGAAAGAAGCCGCCCTCGGCAAAGTCGCTGAATCCGACCAATTGGCGATTTTAGAAGCCTCTTTACAAAGTCAGTGCCAAGTGGTAGTCGACATCTCGAGTCGATTCCTATTCGAATCGGCGGTGTTTGAAGGACGCCGTCGTCGAGAGCTTTCAGCCGATGAACTTTGTAAGGAGATGCTCGCCGCCCAAGAAGCAACGTACGGGGATGGATTGGATCCGGAGTTTCGACACCCGTACATGTGGGCAGTTAAACCGCACTACTACAGCACGTCGTCGTTCTACAACTTCCCATACATGTTCGGGCTCCTTTTTGGGCTGGGTTTGTATTCTATCTATCAGAGCGAACCCTCTGGATTCCAATCGCGGTATGCGGAGTTGCTTAGTTCAACGGGTTTGGCTGACGCTCGCACCTTGGCAGATCGGTTCGGAATCAACATTCAGCGCAAAGAATTCTGGGCGGCAAGCTTGGATCAGATTCGCCGCGACATCGATCGATTTGAAAGCTTAATTTGAAAATTCCATTCGACAGTTTGACGCTGGCGGCGGTTGTCCACGAGATGCAGCCCTTCGTAGGCTCCAAAGTCCAACGCATTTCCCAGCCGAGCGACTCAGAACTGGTGTTGGAAATTTATGGGACTTCCGGTGCGGCTTGGATTCTTTTAAGCGTGCATCCTGAGTTTGCGCGCATTCATTTCTCGACTCACAAGCCAGAAAATCCAATGAGTCCGCCGCAGTTCTGCTCCGCGCTACGGGCGAGAATTTCCGGTGCAAGGATTACCGGCATTCTGCAAGTTGGGTTTGATCGTATCTTCGAAATCCATTTCGAAGGGGAACAGGGTCAGTTTCGACTGGTTGCGGAAATCATGGGCAAACACTCGAATCTTATGGTTCTGGACTCATCTCAACATGTGGTCGCGGCCATCAAGTGGGTGGGAAAGTCCAAATCCAAGCGGCCGATTGTGCCCGGCGTGGGCTATACACGCCCACCTACGGGCTCGAGTGAGTCACTGCTCGATGCCGAGTCTGCGGACGACTTAAAAGGGAAACAGGGAGCATCGCCATTCCTCCTTAGATGGATTTATGCCGCTGGAGCGGAAGGTTTGGCGGCAGTTAAGCGTAGCGTTTTATCCGGAAATTACCGACCGGAATTGGCCCGCGGTTCAGGCGCTTATCCCGTTTCTTTGTCGCCGCTTGGAATTACCGGCCTTCCCAGGCCGACCATTAGTTTGGCTTTAGAACAACACTTCGATGCTGCAATCCCTGCCGCTCGGATGGAGAGTTTGCGAGCCAGCCTGAGGACTCAGCTTTCCCGGGTCGCGCTCGCCCGGGATACGGCTATCCATGAATTGGAACAGTCGGTAGCGGCTGGTCAGGGCGCCAGTCGGCAACAGATGAAGGGTGAATTGATTCTTGCGTACGGTTTTCAAGCCGAGAGTGGCGCCAGCCAAATCACCGCCGAGGATTACGAAGGAAACCGCATTACCATTCCAATCGATCCTGAACTGACAATTCAGGAAAATGCTCAACAGCACTTCGATCGAGCCAAACGAGCAAAGGCGCGGCTCGGTTTTTCCAAAGATCAGCTGTCGCGATTAGCAACCGACCGAGAAGCGATCGAAGGCTTCTTGGTTCGATTGGAGTCGGCAACCCACTTGCAAGAGATTTTGGATCTGCAAGATGAAGCGAAGCAACGCAAGTGGCTGAATAAACCTCCACCGCCCAAAGCCACGAAGGAGGAGCGGCCCTATGAAGGCCACCGGGTTCGCGAGTTGCTTGCTCCGGGCGGATATACCGTGCTCTATGCAGAAAACGCGGAAAGTAACGACTACTTGACCTTGCGAGTTGCCAAGCCAAATGATTGGTGGCTACATGTGCGCGGCTCCACATCCGCCCACGTGATCATCCAGACCCGAAACCAACCCGATAAGGTCCAGAGAGAAACGCTTCAGTTTGCCGCTAAAGTTGCGGTCCAAAACTCCCCGAGCAAGCATGCCGGATACGTTCCGGTGGATTACACGCTTAAGAAGTACGTGAGGAAGCCCAAAGGCGCGCCGAAAGGAACGGCGTTTTACACTCACGAAAAAACCCTGCACGTCGATTCCTAGTTCAGGCCGTGCGGATTGGCCGCAAAGTGCTTTCGATCTCTTGTCTGGATAATGCCCCTCCGCTGGGACCGGCGATGTAGAAAGTTGCGGCTCCCGAGTCCGCCCATTGGCCAACTCTTGCCGCGTAGGTGTTCCAACCTTGACTGGCGATTAGTCGGCTAAACCGGTAGGGCATTCCGCGGCCCCTCGGCGCCCGCACTTCTAATACTCCGGGAATTCCAGGCGTAAAGGTGAAGGAGAACACCTCTTGGCTACGGTCGGGATCTTTCCCGCGAGATTGGAGAATGGAGTCCACCGTTTGCTGACCGGTGATGACGGCAAGGATCGACGAGCTTAGGCTGGCTCGGGTGGCGGCGGGTACGGGATTTCCGGCATGGGTCACGGTGAAGGTGTCGAGTGCCACGGGAGGCTGTGATTCGGTGGTGCAGGCCCGGATCGCGGTAACGCTCAAATCAAAGGCATACAGAACTCCGAGGATTCTGGAGAGCAAGCCGGGCTGATCGGAAGTGCAGACGGTGATGTCCGTCGCGCTCCATTCCGGCTGGTCGAAGGACTCCACCGTCGGCTCACCGTTTTCTGCCTTTCGGACCAGCGAGTAGTGGAGTTTCATCAACTTTGGATCCGTGCTCGACAGATAGTAGGGCGGTAGGGAGTCCACGAACCGCCTCAGATCTTCGTCCGGAATATCTTCTTTAAGCTGCCGCATCAACCGTTGTCGCTGTTGCGCGACGTCGAGTTGGGGTGGCTTGTCCTGTTCAAGCGCATCCAAGGTGCGGCGGTACAACTCCTGAAGAAAGGCATCCTGAGCCGGAGACCACGCTTCCGGAGATACGGCATTGACGTCGGCCCACGTCAGAAGGGTGAGTAAATTCAGTCGATTCGGCGACCGCATTAGCTCGGCGAACTCGCGCACCGTTTCCGGATTCTGGAGATCTCGAAGGCGAACGAATCGCATCATCGTCAGATGCTCACGGACGAGCCAGACGATTGTCTCCTTCAAGTCGGCAGAAAGGTGAAAACGATCGCAGACCTCGGCCGCTAATTCGGCGCCGTACTCGCTGTGTGACCGTTCAGGATCGATTTTACCGACATCGTGAAGGAGGGCGGACAAATACAAGGGTTCAAAGTTGTTGACTTGGTCCCGTATCTCGACGAGGAAGCTTTCTGGAGGCACGTTTTCCAGCAGTTCAACCAAGCGGAGAGTGTGCTCGAAGACGGTATACCGGTGCACAGTGTCGCGCGGCATCAATGTGCGGCATCTCGTCAACTCCGGCAGCAGGTAACTGAGCAGGCCACAGTGGTCGAGATTGCGCAAAGTTTTAATTCCGCTCGACAAGGCGTGGGCTGCAGCCGCGCCGGAAACTCTTTCCGTAGGGTGGG
The DNA here is from genome assembly GCA_035248525.1 of Fimbriimonadaceae bacterium. Classification (GTDB taxonomy): domain Bacteria; phylum Armatimonadota; class Fimbriimonadia; order Fimbriimonadales; family Fimbriimonadaceae; genus 55-13. The sequence continues at coordinate 4,892 of DATFHI010000230.1, forward strand.
GGTTTTGCTCGGATACCTTGAGCCCGAGTTGTGCGGCAATACTGATGCCAATCGCAGACTCTCCAGCGTCGGAATTGGGCGTGATCCTCGCTTCTCCCCGGATAGCCTGAACGGTACGAGACAGGGAAAACCGAGAGTCGGATAGCCGCTCGCGTGCATCCAGAAACTCTTGGTGAAGCTCTTGAGTGCTGTTTAGCACCTCAGACATGAATTCGAACGGATCTCGGTCCAAGAGGTCTGCGAGTTCCGCCTGCTTGGCCCGAGTGAGCAAATCAAAGTGCTTTCCGGCGACGAAGTGCAACAGGTTGCGCACTTGAATCACGCAGTCGAAAGCCGTTCCTGGCTTGGCCTCACGCTCTCCAATCGCATTCTTGATCCAATTGGCGCAGTGAAAGCACCGCAGACCGCCGGCGCCTTCCTTAAGATGAGGCTCGACCACCAAAGGTGTGTCATGAAACTTCCGGTAAGCGCGCTCGCGTTCGGCTATTTTGGAAAGCAAAAACTCGCCGGCCGACATCGTGTCGTCCAATGCCTCCATCAATGCCTGGTAAGTGGACGCGGGACCGTGCAGGAGCCGGGCGTCCGTCAATCCGGTGCGGGTCTTGGCATCCAGTCCGGGCGCATCCGCAATCAATCGGTAGGCGTAGCCCACCCCGAGGTTGAAAACCGTACCAAATGCCGTATGCAGATCTTGGAAAAGGGCTCGAATGGCGCGGTCCAACTCTGG
>DATFHI010000231.1:0-2871 GCA_035248525.1 Fimbriimonadaceae bacterium
GGACCATCCAGCAGGAATTCGAACCCACATTCTGCTTATCGTCGGAGCGATCTTGTATGCCGAGATCAGCCGTGCTTTTGCCAGCGGCGATCCGTCGCGAGTCACCGCCCAAATCGTCACCGGTGTGGGTTTCTTGTGCGCAGGAACGATTCTGCGAACCGGGACGGATGTCAAAGGCCTAACCACCGCGGCCAGCCTCTGGGCGACCTCCGCGATCGGTGTGGCCATCAGCATGGGCGGGCCGTACATTTTGGTGGCGATCGTCAGCACCGTTTTGGCCTTGTTCACCCTCCATGTGGTCGCAAAGTTGGAGCAAAGATTCTTCCCCCAAACTCAGGTCCATGCTTTGGCAGTGACGCTGGAGGAAGCAAATCGACTGGTCGACGTCTTGCAGCAAATTCAAATGGAGCCAGGCGCACAGGTCAAGAGCGTCGTCGCAATATCGAAGTCTCCCGAGTGCAAAATTGAGATCAAGGTGAAGGGTGAATCCCGGACCTTGGTCAATGAGATTCTGCTGATCGAGGGCGTCAGAAACGCATCCCTGGAAACCTAATGGACATCGACCATCGCCAGATTGCGGTTCAGCTTTTCAACCGCTGTTGGGAGTTGTTGGAAGCGCCACGGTCGCCGGAACGTGACGATGAGTTGGAGCGCACTGCATTCGCCTCCCTTTTCCACTGGGCTAAGGTGGGAACCGCGAAGAATATTGCCATTGGCGAATGGATGATCGCGCATGTCTACTTGGAGTTGAATTTGCTTTCTGAGGCGGAGCGATTTGCGCGGAGGGTGATTGTGCTTTGCCAAGCTAAAGGACTCGAGGACTTCCACCTGGCTTATGGCTATTTGGAGATGGCGCGAATCTGCCGCAAGCGCATTGACAGCAAGGGTGAAGTCGAGAAATGGCTTGACCTGGCGAAAGCGGTCGAAATTACGGACCCTCATGACCGCGAGCACTTTCAAGAGGATTTGCAAAACGAGGAGCGGACTTAACTTCCCGTAGAACCGTCCTTCTTTGGTCACCCATGCGATTCAAGCAAGTTTTGATATTTGGCTGCGGGGCAGCGGCTCTTTTTGCTTTACCGATCGTTGCGAGCAAAGCCACTCAGTGGATTAGCGAAAACTCGGTCCATAAAGCGGAGGAGCATGCCAAGGCAGCCGGCGTCGCCGTCGCCCCGGAAGATGCCTTGGCGGGATATCAAAACCCGGAAGATAAGGACAACGCCGCCGAAGCCGTCAAGTCCATTCTGCGGAAGCTTTCCCTGCCTCCGACCAACGAGGAATTCCAGCCTTCGTGGAAATCTCCCTATAAGGAATCCGAAGCCGCCGTAGGCAAATGGCAGGCGAAGGCCTTCAAGCGAAACATTCAGACCAATCTCGATGAGTTAGAGGGACCGGTTCGAGATTTCCAAGCCGTTCTTAAAGAATTCGACGTTGCGGTTCTAAGGCCAGGTTGGAATTTTCATCGCAAGTGGAATGAAGGCGCGGCCATGCTGCTGCCCGACGCCGCGCGGATCAAGCAGCTCGTTCGGATGCTTTACGCTCGGGCGCTCCTTGCCGCTCGGGACCACAACATTCCCCTAGTCCGGAAATCGTTTGAGACGATGCTTAAGGTTGGCGACCACCTCATGACCGAGCCCCTCCTGATCTGTCAAATGGTGGGCATAAGCTGTCACCGGACGGCTTATACGGGAGCCGTGGACTGTATGCGCGTTGCCCCGAGCCCAGAACTAGGAAAGGCGCTGCAGGAGTTGTTGGAAAAACCTTGTCCGGTTGAAATGGATTGGCACCGGACCTGGCAGATGGAATTCGCCAGTCAACTCGCGAGTCTGGAATTATTCACTTCGGAGGACGGTCTAACCAAACTTGGGATTAAGAGAAAAGACAAAGTCGCCACGCGCTCTCAGCGATCGCTCAATGAAACGAGGTCAAGAGTCCTCGACCAGCTTTCTTTCGCCGAAATGGAGTGGAAGAGTCGGCCGAACAATGCACAGACGGCAGAGGAAATGAATAGGAAGTATGGCGATCAGATTTACGAAATCCTGTACTCCTATTCCGACGTCCTGGGAATGTTGAGCGGCCCGCAAGAGTCTTCAACCGTGCCTCCAAAGGTAACGGACGCTCGGCGTAGACTGGCATACGTGGCCATTGCCATCGTACTTGAGGGCCAAAAGAGCGGAAAACTGCCCCCCGCAGGGCTGCGCAAAGATATGCAAGATCCATTTGGCTCGGGTCCGTTGCGGCTCAGTTGGCAGCGGCGTGGATTTACTTTGTACAGCCTGGGTGAGAACGGGGCAGACGATGGCGGCAATGAGAATGGCACTGAGGAAGACATCGTGATGCGCTTTCCATTTCGGGATTAACTCTGCGAGCGACTGGCTGTAGTGAACCGTCGGTACACTCCACGGATTCATGGCGTATCGCGATTTTCAGCACTTTTTAGAAGTCCTCGAGGCCAAAGGGGAGCTCCGGCGCATTGCCGAGCCGGTGAGCCCGTACCTTGAGATCACGGAAATCTCGGATCGGGTGATGAAAACCGGCGGCCCAGCCCTGCTATTTGAATCCGTGGTTGGCCGTCCGCACCGTCTTGGCACTCCAAATCAGCGAAGCGCGATTATCGGGCAGAAAAGCATTCACGACGAGAGCGACTCCTCGACTGGCGGATCGGTGAGTTACGACTTTCCGGTGGCCATCAACACTATGGGCTCTCGCAAACGCATGAGCCTGGCCTTGAGCTGCGAAGACTTCGAAGAGCACGCGGAACGCGTCGCGCACCTTCTCAAGCCGGACGTTCCGCGGGGGCTTCTGGACAAGGCGCGGTTTGGAATGGAGTTACTTAAAGAAGTTAAGCCAACCCAACCCAAGGAGGTATCG
>DATFHI010000232.1:0-3448 GCA_035248525.1 Fimbriimonadaceae bacterium
TCCAGTGGAGCCGCTGAAGAGCGCTTCATTAGGCTCCCAATCCAACACTTCCGGTCCAAGCGTCTCATCAAAAGCGATATAGGGCGGGTTGGACACGATGGCGGCAAACCGGCGGCCCCCAACTTCCGAGAAACCATCGGACTTCAGAAACTCCAAACCAGCCCCGAGATCATTGGCATTCCTTTGGGCAACCTGTAAGGCATCTGCCGATTGCTCAAGCGCCACAACCCTCCAAGCCGGTCGCTCGAGCTTGAGCGTGATGGCGATGCAGCCGCTCCCGGTGCCGAAATCAAGAACCGGACCCCCACTGCAATTGTCCAGGACGGTTTCCACCAGCGTTTCCGTCTCGTGGCGAGGGATCAGAACGTTAGGATTGACTGAAAAGCGACGTCCGTAGAATTCCCGCCAACCCAAGATGTAAGCGAGCGGTTCGTGAGAGATTCGACGGCGAACCAGTTGATCCGCCCCACTTAGGTCAAGTACCTCATACTGGTGGGCAATTACCCACGATCGACTCTTGCCAAGGGCCTCGGCCACGATGAGTTGGGCTTCAAGTTTTGCGCTCTCGATTCCAACTCGCGCCAACTTGAGGGTGGCTTCCGCCAACCACTGACCGAGGTTCATTCCGGAATCGCGTACCTCGCGAGCTTCATCCTCATCTCAGCGACCAACTCCGCCTCAACGTAAATCCCCTCTTCGCGATAATCGACTTTGTGTACTCGACCAAAGTCGTAACAATCCTGAACCAAGCCTGACTCGGAATAGGGCACCAATGCCTTCACCCAGCCGAGCAGCTTCTGTACTTGCTTGCGAATGGCGACCATTAAATCAGACATACCTTTGCCAGTTGTCGCGCTGATGGCAACTGAATTTGGCCATTCCGCCACTAACTCGATAGCCAGATGTGGATCAGGCAAAGCGTCGATTTTGTTGAAGATTGTCAGGGTTGGTTTGTCCGCGGCCTCTAAGTTTTCCAAAGTTTCAATTACCGCATCGCGCTGAGTTTCCCAGGCGGGCGTGCTGACATCGATCACATGCAGAATGAAATCCGAGTAAGTGACCTCTTCCAAGGTCGAGCGGAAGGCGCTAACGAGATGCGTCGGAAGGTTTCGAATGAATCCAACTGTATCGGTTAGGAACAGAGCGTATCCCTCGGGCAAGTCAATTTTTCGAGTCGTAGGATCCAGAGTTGCGAATGGCATGGCATCGGCAAGCAATTCAGTACCCGCCAATCTGTTCATTAGCGTCGACTTCCCCGCGCTGGTGTATCCAACGATCGACGCAAAGGGGAACGGATGCTTGCGCCGGCTGGCGCGCTGTTGATCGCGGACTCGCTTGACGTCTTCGATTTCATGCTTAAGCCGAGCAATCCTGTCGCGCACCATCCGCCGGTCCGACTCGAGTTTTGTTTCACCCGGACCCCGCATACCAATGCCACCCTTCTGACGCTCAAACTTGGTGTAAACCGACATGAGCTTCGGCATCATGTAGGTGAGTTGTGCCAACTCCACTTGGAGCATGCCTTCTTTAGTTCGCGCGCGGCGAGCGAAAATGTCTAGGATCAGTTGGGTCCGGTCGACGACTCGGCATTCAAAAGCCTCTTGGAGATTACGTTGCTGAATTCCGCTTACTTCTCCATCGACAAGAACGACGTCAGCCTTTAGCTCTTTGGCCACGGCCGCAATCTCGTCAACCTTGCCGCTGCCAACAAAAGTCCCCTTGTATGGCCGGTCCAATCTTTGGCGGATCGTCGCGATGGGGTCGACGCCGGCCGCTTCGCAGAGTCCCTCTAATTCATTCTCGACAATGTCGTCTTCGTCCTCGTCCTCGTTCACGACGACGAGGACCGCACGTTCAGCCTCTTGATCGAGGGTGTCCATGCCCTTAGCCACGGGCACCTTCACACTTTAGAAGCGGAACAGATTTACGGTCGCGGTTAACTGGAACCCCGAAAAGTCGAAATCGTCTACCTTGGAAAACCATACATATTTAGCGGACACGCGCACGCGGTCACTTAGGAAGACGCCCGCTTCCGCATCCGCGGTGAACCCGAATCGCTTTGTGGAGAAGCGCTCCCCGGTCGAGGGCCGAGTGATGCTGTAATCGAAGTAAGCGCCGCCGACTCCAAATCTCACGAACGGCCGCATCTGATCTCCAGGTGCACCGAATACACGTCCGACTGAAGCCGTTACCGGAGCGGCGAAGAACTTGTCATTGTCCTTTGTTCCCGAAATGAAGTCGAAATTCCCCGTAAGCCGCCATTTGTCAGGTTGGCGGGAAAAGTCGTCGGCCGAAATTCCAAATACGAATATCGAGCTTCCGAAGATGTCGCGAATTTCACCATTGGACGGGAAATACAGACCGCCCTTGACTCCCAGGTAGCTGCCGCCCCGGTTGTTTTGAGCCATTGATGAGCCCGCGGTAATGGCAAGACAGCTCACGAGCACAATCGTTTGGAATTTCATTCGCATCTCCTTAAAACTGCAATCTAGACGGGTGAACCTTACCTTAACCTACGAAAACGTGACCCTTAAAGATAGCTTCAGCGTTGGCGATGACCCCCGCAACTGCCGCTTCAAAAATTGCCTTGCCTTTTTCCGCGGAGGCCAGAGTTGCGTATCCCAAGGAACCCTCTTCGGTGATTTCGTCGAAGTGCGTGACCAACCCGGTGATCGGAGGCTCGGCTTTAAGACCATCGTCGCGGAGTTTTTCTTTCCGTACCAATTCTGGCCGGACGTGGAGAATGAGGCTCGCTTCCGCTTCGCATGCATGCTGAATCCGCTTAGCCGGACCTTCCAGAACTCGTGCGGCGTGTTCTTCTGCGAAGGTGTAGTAATTGCTATGGACGAAGGTTGCGGAAGGGTGGCTGACCTTCAACTCGCGCATCGCAATGCCATTGGGTTCGGAGTTTCCGCCGTGGCCATTGAGTACGAAGAACCTCGTGAATCCGTGTTGGAGCTGAGATTCCACCACATCCTGGAGGGCTCCGATATAGGTCCCAAACGAAGCGGTGGTTGATCCGGCAAACGCCATATGGTGCGCGCTCGCTCCAAGCCACAGAGTCGGAGTCAAGACGATCCTGTCGGGGATGGCGTGCTCCACCGCTTCCGCCACGGCAGTGGCAAGGATGCTGTCCGTAAAGAGCGGAAGGTGCGGCCCATGCTGCTCCAAAGAACCGGTCGGGATTAGAACCACCGCATTGCGGTCGAAGTCGCGCACGTCCTGCCAAGTGGCTTCCGCTAGCTTCATCAGAGGTTGGGATAGAGGTTGCGGATCATGCTTTTGACCACGGTCTTTAAGTTTTTATCGTGCATCATCATCTCCTGCACCTTTTGGTAGCCGTGCATCATCGAAGTGTGGTCGCGATTGCCGAACAGGGTTCCAATGTGCTTCCAGGAATCTCCGCGAATTTCCCGAGTTATAAAGATTGCGATGTGGCGAGCCTCCA
>DATFHI010000233.1:0-2791 GCA_035248525.1 Fimbriimonadaceae bacterium
CCGGCTCATGACGATGCCGCGATTCTCCGCTGGAACACTTGTGCTCGGCTGTTAGACAAATTGCCCAAGGCCGCCGAACCGGAAGTTAGCGCTGAAGTATTCGACTACGCTTAACTCGACCTGTCCCCGGAAAGGTAAAAGGAGACATGTTTGACCGAGTTGTGATTTGTTGCCTGGCGCTCCTGCTTACCGCGGATGCCAATTCCCAAATTTCGGCTCGCAGTTGCCAGATTCTTCTTCAGCCAAACGCAAGTCGCTCCGATTTCCGGGCAGCGATCGAACTGCAATCTCACCTTTCCCAGATAACGGGGAAGAAACCACCCATCACTACCAATGCCAAGGCTTGGCGAGATTCCGCTATCGTGGTTGGGCAAGGTCCATTAGCCAAGTCACTAACTGCAGGGTTTAATTGGGCCAAGCTCGGCAACGAACAAACAAAGGTTGTCGTGAAGGGCAGGCGAATGGTGGTTGCCGGCGGCAAGCCTCGGGGAACGCTTTATGCCGTTGATCGACTGCTTTCCCAGCGGGCGGGTGTCCGATGGTGGACGCCTTGGGCAAGCAAAATTCCAATTAACCCCAACCTGAGATTCAACCCGATGGACTGGAGTGAGTCACCGGCATTCGAATCCCGGGACACCTTTTGGTTTCACGCATTTGATGGAGATTGGGCGGTCAGAAATGGCTCCAATGGGTTCAGTGCAAAGCTGGATGAGAGTCGTGGTGGAAAGCTGGAATATGAGGGATTCGTTCACACCTACTATCCGCTCATTCCACCCGCAAAGTATTTCGCCTCGCATCCGGAATGGTTTAGCCTCATAAACGGAAAACGGACGGCCGACAACGCCCAGCTCTGCACCACAAATCCAGAACTCCGAAAGGCGATTGTCGAGGAAGTTAAGACCAGGCTCCGCAATAATCCTAGAGCCCGAATCGTCTCCGTCTCCCAAAACGACTGTTTCAACCCTTGCCAATGCCCGGTTTGCCGCGCCCAGGCGAACCAGCAGGGATCCGATTCGGCCTTAGTTCTCGATCTTGCAAACTACGTGGCCGAACAGATCGAACCAGAATTCCCAAATGTGGCAGTGGACACGTTGGCATATCAATGGTCGCGCCATCCGCCTCGTACTATGCGTCCGCGAAAGAATGTGATCGTGCGGCTTTGCAGCATCGAATGTAACTTCGCGTATCCTCTGGACTCTAAGGAAAACGCATCCTTTGGGGATGACATTCGGGGATGGAGCAAGCTCACCAATCGGCTCTATGTTTGGAACTACTGCACCGACTTCGCAAACTATCTGCAGCCTCATCCGGATTACTTCACCATCGGCCCCACCCTTCAATTCTTTGCGGCCAATGGAGTGAAGGGGGTGTTCGAACAGGGAGCCTACCAATCGACCGGCGGCAATATGGCGGAGTTGAAAGCTTGGGTAACCGCGCAGATGCTTTGGAACCCAAAGCAAGACCCGAACGCCTTGATCCGCGCATTCCTCCAGGGCTACTACGGACAGGCGGCGCCGAAAGTCATGGAGTACATGAAGCTCTTGGCAAATGAGGCGAAATCTTGGAACTTGACCTTTGCGTCTTCGGTGGCGGCGACCTTTCTGAGATATGGAGTTATGCGGGATGCTCGCAAAATTCTGTTGGAGGCACGGCAGAAAGTGTCGTCAAACGCAGCCCTCGCTTGGCGAGTCGATCAACTAATGACGTCGGTGGATTACGTGTGGTTGAGCCGATGGGGTCAGTTTAAGATCGAGACGGAAAAGGCGGGTGAGACTTGGCCATACGCGAATCGGTCGCAACTTGAAACTCGATTTTTGAAGTTGCTGAGCGATGTCCCTCGCTTCGCCAAGCAATGGACACCGGTAACCCACATCAATGAAGGCGGCTTGACTCCAGCGGACTTCATACGTCGCTTGCCGCCAGGAAATTAGTCACTTGATCGCTTTCAACGGATGAGCGGGAACACCTTCAAACGTCAACTTGACGGGGAGGATATCTCCATTCCGGTCGAACACCAGCTTTTCCAAGCACACAACTCGGGCGTTGGCATCGGTCTCTTCCAGCGGTCGACGGTGATAGCAGATGATGTAGTCCTCGGTTCCCGGGAGTTTTAAAACGGAGTGGTGGCCCGCTCCCTTTGCCACTGCCGGGTCCGTACCTAGAATCTTTGCAATGCGGGTAAACGGACCGGTCGGCGACTTGGATCGCGCATAGGCGACGCCATAGCTGGAATTGCCCCAGCCGCCCTCCGACCACATAAAGACGTACTCTCCGTTGCGCTTGAGCATAAAACTGCCTTCCACATATCCTTCCGGCGTGATCTCCTTGAACTCACCTTCGGTATGCCGCATGTCCTTGGAGAGCTTAACGACGTTTGCGTGCTTCCAACCGCCGTAATACAGATACGCTTGGCCGTCGTCATCCAAAAATGCATTCGCGTCGATCGGTTGCGCACCATTAATCACATCCTTGATCAAGGGTTGACCCAATGCATCTCGAAATGGACCGGCCGGACTCTTGCTCGTAGCAACTCCGATCCCCGCACCATCGCCCGCGCTGAAATACATATAGTAAGTGCCGTCCCGAAAGATGAGGCTGGGCGCCCAAGCGGCTCGGTTGGTGCTCCAGGGAACGTCTTTGAAGTCCAACACCCGACCTTCGCGATGCCAGTGGATCAAGTCCGGCGAGCTGAAAGCCTCCAGAAATGTCTGCTTCTCATAGGGTGCTGAATAAGTCGGATAGACATAATAACGGCCCTCGAAGGCGTGGATCTCGGGGTCGGCATACCAAC
>DATFHI010000234.1:0-4998 GCA_035248525.1 Fimbriimonadaceae bacterium
TGCTTCCTCGTCGGTTACCGCAAAGTATTCGGCCCGGCCGAGATCCTTCAGATAAGAGTGTTCGGCTCCAACGCCCGGATAGTCCAACCCGGCGGATACCGAATGGGTACCAAGCACTTGGCCAAATTCATCCTGCATCAAATAGCTGAAGGACCCGTGGAGAACTCCCGGAGAACCCACGGACAGAGGAGCGGCGTGCTCGCCGGTTTCGAGCCCCTTACCTCCGGCTTCGACGCCCACCAACTTTACATTGGGGTCGTTGGCAAATCCGGCAAAGAACCCGATGGCGTTGGAACCTCCACCAACGCAAGCCACCGCAATATCCGGCATAGAGTCATACCGCTCGAAGTACTGCTGACGCGCCTCATCGCCGATCACGCGCTGGAATTCCCGCACCATGTAGGGATAAGGATGGGGTCCGGCGGCGGTGCCGATGATGTAGTGGGTGTCGCGGACGTTGGTAACCCAATCGCGCATCGCTTCGTTGAGGGCGTCCTTGAGAGTCTTCGTTCCACTGCCGACGGGATGCACTTTGGCTCCCAAGAGCTTCATTCGGAAGACGTTGAGTTGCTGGCGGGCGCAATCCTCTTCACCCATGTAGACCTCGCAATCCAGGCCAAACAGCGCACAAACCGTCGCGGTGGCAACTCCATGCTGACCCGCGCCAGTTTCCGCGATTATCCTACGTTTCCCCATCCGGCGAGCTAATAAGGCCTGGCCCAACGCGTTGTTGATCTTGTGGGCGCCGGTGTGGTTGAGATCTTCCCGCTTAATAACAATGTGAAGTCCCAACTTTTCCCCAAGCCGAGTGGCTTCTGTGATTGGAGTAGGACGACCCACGTAGTGACGCAGATAGGTCTCAAATTCCGCCCGAAACTCAGGATCGCCCCAGGCCCGGTCGAACTCCCGCTCTAACTCCACGAGGGCGGGCATGAGGGTTTCAGGCACAAATCGGCCGCCGTAAGCGCCGAAGCGTCCCCGTTCGTCGGGTCGAATGAGCATGGGCAGATCCATTTTAGCCGTTTGGCAGGAGCTTTCCCGGCAAAGCGGTAGCACCGCGAGATTTTGCCTGAGGAGTGCCGAAAAAATTCCGATATTTTTACCTGGTTGAAGCGGAATTCACCGTGGAAAAGCGAATGCACGGGCAAGCCCGTACCGCATTTGGAGGAGAAACCAGAAGCATGAATCGAATTCGAAGAACAAAGGGCTTTACGCTCGTTGAGATTATGATCGTTGTCTTGATCATCGGTATTTTGATGGCGATCGCAGTACCGAACTTCATCAAGGCCCGACAAGGCAGCCGGCAGAAGACGGTTATCGCCAACCTCAAGCAGGTCGACTCGGCGAAGGAACAGTGGGCGATGGAGACCGGACAGGTCGGCAACGCGGCTTGTTCGAGCACCGACCTCTACCCAACTTACATGAAGAGCTGGCCGGACAATACGCCCGTCACCGGCACTTACGTTCCCAACGCCGTTGGAACTGCTCCTACCTTCCTTGGTAAAGATCAGACTCAATGGGCAACCGACCCAAGCGGCCTCTAAGCTAGCTTAGTCGAGAAGCAAGACCGCCGATCCAGGTACCTGGATCGGCGGTTTTCAATTTGCAGCCGCCGCAGTTTCTTTAACAGAAAGCGAGGATTCTGATGGGACCCTGGCAATCCTACCGATAAGCCGGTACGGCAAAGGTGGCAATAAGGATATTGAGATCCCGCCTCGGCGGACCAGAGGTATTTCAACATGAATCGATTCAAGAAGCACGGCGGATTCACGCTTGTCGAAATCATGATCGTCGTCTTGATCATCGGCATCCTAATGGCGATCGCCATTCCGAACTTCATTAAGGCAAGACAGGGTAGTCGCCAGAAGACGGTCATTTCCAACCTGCGCCAGATCGACGGCGCCAAGGAGAGATGGGCGATGGAGATGGGTCAGACAACTGGGGCAAGTTGCACCAGCACCGACTTGACCCCGGACTACATCAAGACGTTCCCGACGAACACTCCCGTTACCGGAAGCTATTTGCCCAACGTCGTTGGTTCAAACCCAATCTTCTTGGGCAAGGATCAATATCAGTGGGCGACCGATCCCAACGGTCTCTAAGTTACAGTTGCTTTTGCCAAAAGCGCCCGGCCTCTGCCGGGCGCTTTTTTGCCGCCTGATGCATCCTCCTTACGTCTAATGTTGAGTGGGGTACATCGGCGAGGGGATCAAGATGGTCTTTGGGGATCGACGCTATTGGCGCTATATCGCCGTGCCGCTCGCCTGGTCGATCGGGATTTTTCTGGCGGTCATCGTCATTGGATATCTGGCCCTGGTCCCCTGGCTTCAAGGGGTGATCGATGCACGCTTGGGCCCCAATTCCGCCGCCAGCGGACCGGTGAGCACTTTGGTGTCGATCTTTTACTTTGTACTCTGGTTCTTTATATCCGGATTCGTTTTTCTCACCATCACCTCGATCACCAGTTCCTTTCTGTGGGATGATTTGTCTCAGAAGGTCGAGCAGCAAATTACTGGATTGCCGGGTCCAAAGTCGACGCTAAAGATTCCGCGCATCGCGGTGGACAGCATCTCGCGAGGGATGTTCGCGATCATCATGGCGATCCTCTCTCTGTTCTGCGGGTGGGTTTTGCCGATCGTCGGTCCGGTGCTGATTGCAGGTTGGATCGGCATCTTGGATTACACGTCACCCACTTTTCTTCGGTACAACCGCACCATCGGTCAGCAATGGCCGGTTGCGACGAGGATGAAGGGTTGGTTTGGATTCCAGATAGGCGCCGGACTGATATCGCTGATCCCATTGCTGAACGTCATTCTGCTGCCAGCGTTGGTTGCGGGCGGCACATCCATGGCGGTGCGGAGTGGCCTACTGACCCAAGAAAAGTCAATGGACGACAGCTTCGTGCAAAAATGAATCAAATGTCTGAAGTTCTGATGATCGCCCGGCTTCGCGTGATGACCACCGACGCGGTGCTAAACAGCTATCACGCGCAGGTCCAACAACTGGAGCCAAACCAACGCGGCTTGCTCGGATTCTCCTTTTGGCGGTCACTGGAGCCGGACGGGGGATTGATGCAGGTGATGCGCTACAAAGACCGGCAAGTTGCCGACGATGCGCTCGAGGCCCTTGTCCAGTCGAAGGTTGGACCGCTAGTTGCCTCGGTCACCCTGGATCCGCCCGACGTTGCATTGGTTACTCCGAAGAAAAAGCATGGGCAGCGCTTCGAAGAGGTGCCGGTCGGCTCACTCTGCAGCTTGGCAATTCGGTTTTCCGACCCCGGCCAACAGGAAGAACTGGAGCTGGACACTGATGAGGTGCTTGCCGAACTGGCTTACATTCCAGGCTATTTGGGGTCGATTTGGGGCAATAGCATTTCGATGAATGAAGAAATCATTAGCGCGGTGCTTTGGTCGTCGGAAGAGGCATTGATGAGCTCGATTCCTGTGAGTCACAAGGTCATGATCCAGAAGTGGCAGAAGGCGATATAAGTCCCGCTGTCCAAACCCAAAAACTGCTCGAAACGTCAAAAGACATATGAAACGGCAACTCGGACTAACGCTAACGGTTGGACTCGCAATGGCGATGGTCGCTCCGGCGGCAATAGCCGACCCATTTAAACCCGGCAAAGCCGACCAGGTGAAACTTGGTCAGCGCGCCGCCGCTGAAATTCGCCAAAAGGAAAAGGTTTTGCCCGCCAGCGATGAGCGGGTCAAAGTGCTTCGCAGGGTAGCAAGTCGACTTCTGTCGGTCGTCGATGACGGCAAGGACCCTTGGCAATACAGCTTCGACGTGGTTCAAAACAAAGAGGTCAACGCCTTTGCCCTCCCTGGTGGACCCACGTTTTTCTTCACTGGACTCTTAGATCGGCTCTCCACTGAAGACCAACTCGCAGGTGTATTGGCCCACGAACTTACCCACGTTCGACGCGAGCACTGGGCGTACGCCTATCGCGACCAGCAGCAGAGAGCCCTTGGGCTGAATCTCTTGCTGATCTTTACTCGGGCGAACAACAACGTGGCCGGGTTGGCATCCATCGCCAATGATCTCATCTTCAACCTTCCGTTCTCTCGCAAGCATGAATCCGAGGCGGATGACCAGGGCATGGATATGATGGTCAAGGCGGGTTACAACCCGAACGGCATCAAGGACGTCTTCCAGATTCTCGCGAAGGCTTCTGGAAGTGGAGGCGCGCCTGAATTCCTCAGCACTCACCCGAACGACAAGAACCGAATCAAGCATATGGAGGATCGAATCGCAAAGCTGAACCGCACGTTCCCAGCTCAGCGACCGTTGCCTTGGGCACGATAAATTCAGCGAATCAATGAAGGCAAAGCGGACTGGCCAAAAGCCAGTCCGCTTTATTTTTGCGTTGTGGACGGGGCGGATTTGTTGCCGCTCTTATCGTTCTTCGTCAGACGACCAACATCGATCAGCATCACGCTCACAAACAGAACCAAAACCATTGCCAGGCCGGCCGCAGTTAAGGCGCCTTGGACCTTGATGCTTAGCCGCTTCCCGCCGCGCAGCATCTCCGCCACGGCGACGAGCATTTGACCGCCGTCCAGCGTAGGAATGGGAAGCAAATTGAATATGCCCACGCTGATGCTGAGCATCGCCGCGAGTCCAATAATCCAGTCGATGCCGCGTTTTGTGGCTTCGCTGGTCTGCTGGGCGATGCTAATCGGCCCGCCGACATTGTCCTTGAGTTGAGCGGGCTTGGTAACCATGCCCGCCAAGCCCGCCACGACGATGACGGGGGTGCGCATCGCGTCGACAAAGGCCTCCCCCGCTCCGACTGACACATGTTCGTAGTCCCACTTGGCCATCATCTTGGCTTGGCGCTTCATTTCCCCCGTTGGGAATCCCTCTTTATCAACAACCGGACTGGGTTCAGGTTCGAGAACCGGGGTGATGGTGACGGTCACGGCCTGCCCGTTGCGCTGAACTTGGATTGGAATTGGCTGTCCCGCTTTGTCAGCGATTGCCGACGTCGCGTCG
>DATFHI010000235.1:0-4843 GCA_035248525.1 Fimbriimonadaceae bacterium
ATGCAATCACGTTGGGAAACCATGCCTTCAACAAACGGGAGATTGCGGATTATTTGGAAACCGGTAAGCCCATTGTACGTCCAGCAAATATGCCGCGGAGCACGCCGGGCAAAGGCATTGTGCAGGTTCAAAAGGATGGAATCTCGTTAGCCGTGATGAACATTTGCGGACGCATTTACATGGATTCCTATGACGATCCGTTCGCCTGTCTGGACCTGTTGCTGGAAGGGGTTCAAACTTCCCATCGGCTGCTCGACTTTCATGCGGAGGCGACGAGTGAAAAGATTGCGATGGGGTGGCACTGCGATGGCCGTGCAACGGCGGTACTTGGTACCCACACTCATGTGCAAACAGCCGATGAAACCATACTTCCGGGCGGCACGGCGTACATAACAGACGTAGGAATGTCGGGACCCGTCCGAAGCGTGCTTGGCATGGATCGGCAGGTCATATTGAAGCGATTTCGAACGACGCTTCCCCAGAGATTTGAGGTTGCAAACGAACCTGGTGTAATCTGTGGGGCAGCGATAAGCGTCGAAAAGGATACGGGACGCGCCATCGGGATAGAACGAATCCGGGTTGGCGACGAGGCTTGAGGACAAGCGGAGATCAACAGAATGAACAAGTTTTGGATGACGGGATTAGGTGCGATGGCATTCGCCGCGGCATTCGGCCAGGCGGCAACGAGCCTCTATGCGCCGGTTCGCCTGATTAAAGATCAGGGAATTTCTCTGAAGAGTTGGGGAGCCGGGACGGCCAGCGAGACGGATGAGTTGGCCTACGAAGGTGGCCATTCCATTCGAATTTCAACTCGAAATAGCTTTTCCGGTGGACTAATTTTGTATAGCACTCCGGTTGCGTTGGCAGATGAATTCGGCGACAAGAACAATCTGCTCCGACTTACGTACCGGTCAGCGGAAAATACAGTTTTGAATGGTGGGAGGCCGGGCGGAACTGGACCTGGCGCAGGGGCTCCGGGATCGAACGGCCCTGGCGGCAAGGGCGGCGGAGGTGTCGCTGGAGGCGGTGGTGGAGCCGCTGGCGGTCCCGGTACAGGAGAATTTGGCGGCGGAGGACGGGGCCAAGGTACAAGTGGAGCTAATTCGGCGCCTCAAAAATTGGAGACAATTCGGCTTATTGTCACAACAACCGATGGGAAGAACAGCGAAGCTTATATCCCGGTATCCACAAATGGATCCGGAGACAAGGGATGGCGCACGGCAGCGATTCCGCTTCAGTCCATTCGCGGTTTTGACCGGACTAACAAAGAGGTCAAGCAGATTGCCCTCTCCGGCGACATTACGACGACCTTCTACGTTGGCGACATGCGGGTAGTGAACGACACGACTCCGATCACTGGAGATGTGAACGTCCGCGAACTGAATCTGGCTCTCGGAGACTTCGTCAACCTGGGCGCAAACGGCTACGGCGGATCCAGCATTCTGAAGTACAGCTGGGACTTCGACGACAAGGACGGAATCCAAGAGGATGCTGCTGGTCAATTCATCCGACATCAATTCCGAAAGCCGGGAACCTACACGATCACGCTGACCGTTTCCGATGAGTTCGGGCTGAAGAAACCGTACAGCACGACAATCAAGGCCAAGGTTAATCCGTAAGTTACTTTGGTAAGTCCCCAGCTCTTTTGCGGAGCTGGGGACTTTTTTTATTTGCACCCCTAGAAATTATCCTTGCGTTGCCTTAAACTGGGGTCCTAGCATTGTTGACGGGTTCGAGGGGTCGTCGACTCTGGAGTGAGGGAGCTTTGGAGACGGGTTCGTGTTGTCGTTTTGTGTACATGCAGGAGGAGGAAATCGTGGATTTGGCACGTTGTGGCCATCCTGCGGCTACGGAGTTCTTGATGACGAGATTCCGGCCCCTTGTGGAAAACAAGGCGAAAGCATATTTCTTGATGGGCGCCGATCGAGAGGACGTCATCCAAGAAGGAATGATTGGACTGTACAAAGCCATCCGGGATTTTCGCTCCGATCGTTTGAACCGATTCCGGCCGTTTGCTGAACTCTGCGTCACCCGGCAAATCATCACTGCAGTTAAGACCGCAACTCGGCAAAAGCACGTACCCCTCAATGGATATGTGTCCCTAAACCGATCTTATCAAGGCGACAACCCCGACATCACCTTGATCGACGTCATTCCCAACTCCTCCACCGGGAATCCTGAAGCGGAAATTCTGGGTACTGGAAAAATCGCCGGCGGCCTCAACGAATCTCTCCTCAACGCGCTTAGTGAATTGGAGCGCAACGTCCTCGACTGCTATCTCGACGGGCTTACCTACCGCGAGATGAGCGATAAGCTGTCGTGCCATTCCAAGTCGATTGACAACGCCTTGCAGCGGATTAAGCGAAAAATTGGCGTTATTTTGAAAGTTTAGTTTGGGTTTAACCGGTTAATCGACTATAGTATGCCGACCATTGCAAACTGGGTACCAAAATTCCAGACCAGTTGTCGACAGTTGGTCGCGGGAGAGCGTCAAATACTGAGGATTAAAATATGCGTATTGCGCTCTGCAGTCGGGAACCGCTTTTTGGAGAAGCGCTCGCAAGCCTATTAAGCCACGAGGGCAATTTTGACGTGGTAGTGCAAGAAGGCACTCCTCGCGTCTGCTTAACGAAGGCAAAAGATAGTCGGGCACAGATTGTTGTTCTCGATGGCGAGTCCCTTCAGAGTAACGACCTTGAGTTTTTTATGGGTGCCCGAGCCTACGGCGATTTCGGAATCGTCCTCATCGGCGGTTCCGACTTATATAACCACGACGACCACAATTTTGATTCGGTGGTTGAGCGCAACGCGAGCTCCTCGGGATTATTCAAGTCGATCATGTCTGTCGGATCGAAATTCGTGCAGACTCAGCCGCGCAAAGTGCGCGAGCGTCGACACGCCTACGGTGGGGGAATTGAATTGACTCAACGCGAGTATGAAGTTGCTTCACTTGTCGCAAAGGGCTATTCAAACCGCCGCGTGGCCGCAGTGACCGGCCTGAGAGAACAGTCGATCAAAAATCTCGTGAGCGTTATCATGCGCAAATTGAAGTGCGAAAACCGTGTACAGGTCGCATTAAGGCTTACCTCGGCTAGAATTGCTAGCGAGAGCCCCAACGAATGAAGACCCGGGTACTGACTGCGCTCGCCCTGATTCCCCCTGTATTAGCCGCAATCTACTGCGTCTCTCCTTGGCCCTTGTTTGGATTGGGATTGCTATTGCTATTTATTGGATCTCAAGAGCTCGATCAGTTGGTTGGTCGCTCATGGTCATTGGCGGGAGCTGCGTTATGGTTAGCTGGAGCAGGAGCGGTTGCCGTTTACTCCTCCAATGCTGCTTTTGTCTTACTCGCTCTTGGACTGGCCGCTTTGCTTGCAGGCATCTTTGGGATCTTATATTCGTTGAGAGTACACACGGGCATCGTGCAAACGCTTGTCTCGGCAGGTTGGATTGCCGGACCTGTAATTTCGATAATGACGCTCCACATGGCGACAATGGGACCGCCCCCACCCTGGTTTGATTGGCGCGCGCCATTGCTGATGGCCGTGATACCCTTATGGGCGGGGGATACTGCGGCAATCTTTGCCGGAAAGGCCTTTGGAAAACGCCTACTGGCCCCAACCATATCTCCGAAAAAGACCGTCGAAGGCGCGATTGGAAACTTTCTGGCCTGCCTGATCGCCGCCTATCTGCTTGGAATTTGCCTTCGCGTTGGACCCGCTGTGAGTATTGCCTGCGGGTTAGCAGCGGGCATTCTCGGTCAAGCTGGTGACTTATTCCAAAGCTGGATGAAGCGCAAATCTGGAGTCAAGGACAGCGGAAGTATTCTGCCCGGTCACGGGGGAATTTTGGACCGAATCGACAGCATCTTGTTTACCGCCCCGGTCGTCGCCGCAATTCTGATCTTCTCACGGTAACCTCCCTTCATGCTGGCGATTGAAACCCAGGACTTGCGCAAGGTCTACATCTCGCACAAAAAGGATCCGGGAATTTGGGGTGGGATCAAGGGGCTTTTCTCCAGACAGACGGTGGAGGTCGAGGCAGTAAAAGGGATCGATCTCTCGATAGATCAAGGCGAGCTGATCGGGTTCCTGGGTCCGAATGGCGCCGGCAAAACCACCACGCTTAAGATGCTGAGCGGAATTTTGTATCCCTCATCTGGGAAAGCTAATGTCCTCGGGTTTCGTCCTCAAGATAGAAAGCCCGAGATGCTCAAGCAAATCTCAATCGTAATGGGAAATAAAATGCAGCTCTGGTGGGATCTGCCAGCTTGGGACAGCTTTGTGGTTCTCAAGGAGTTGTATGAAGTTGAGGATTCCAAGTTCAAATCTAGAGTTGAATTTTTAATCGAAACGCTGCAGTTGACCGACAAAATCCAGACTCAAGTCCGAAAACTCAGTCTCGGGGAGCGGATGAAATGTGAGCTGGTTGCCGCCTTACTCCACACCCCTCGCGTCGTCTTCTTGGATGAGCCGACGATCGGCCTCGACGTTGTTAGCCAAAAGCGGATCCGGGATTTTCTGAAGCAACTGCACCAGGAAGATGGCTGCACGATCATTCTAACCAGCCACTACATGCAGGACGTCCAAGAGCTTTGCGATCGCGTTGTCGTCATCGACCAGGGCTCGCTCATATTTGATGGTGCACTGAATGACCTTTCAAAACGATTTTCAGATTCAAAACGCATCCGGCTGAGCTTTTCCAAGCCAACTGACAACGCGCTCGATTCTTATGGCACGATCGTTGAAGAGTCGGAGCTTGGCGCCGTGATCGACGTGCCAAGAAGTCATACCGCCGAGGTTGCCTCAATACTCCTAAAGGAACTGCCGGTCGACGACATTAT
>DATFHI010000236.1:0-17202 GCA_035248525.1 Fimbriimonadaceae bacterium
CTATCGACTATCACCGAGCGATTCCGCCAGAACAACTGTTCGCATTGGCGGGCAGTTTCTTCAAGAAATCCAGCCCCTTCAAAAACTTGGAAACGGCGGTTCAATATGCGATGGAAGTGACGGGTCCTAAGGATTTGATCCTCGTGACCGGCAGTTTCTACCTTGTTGGCGAGGTCGGCCGAATGTTAGGTGTGGGTTCCGAGTAAGCGGTGTACAATGCCGCCATGGCGAATGAAGATGACGTTAGAGGAACGAAATATGCCCGTTCGGAACTTTCGCGACGGGGCATAGATTCCACTCAAGCGGATATTCGCGTTATGCATGGCGTTTGCTACATCCGAGGGTCGCTACGGGCGCTCCGAAGCGCAAACATTCCCGACTTGAGATCGGAGATGGAGAAGATTGCCAAGATTCTTCGCACAAAGGCTGAGATCAAAGACGTGGTGATCGATGCGATCTTCCGTACCTAACTACAGAGAAAACGCGCCCTGTTGTATCTGAAGGGCGAGTCTTTCAATGTCTTTGGAGAGCGAGCGATCCACGAGTACCGCTGGACAAACCTCCCGCACCTTGCTGTAACCCCGTTGAACGCCTCTGCCCGGCTTTAATGGAAGCCTAAACTCGAGTCCTTCGGCGGCTGCCAGTAGTTCGATAGACAGACCTAACTCGACATTTTCAACGATCTTTCGGAATTTAAGGGCGGAGGTCATTCCCATGGAGACGTGGTCTTCTTTGCCCCCGCTTGTCGGGACGCTGTCTACGCTTGCCGGATGTGCCAGCACTTTACATTCGTTTAAGAGCGCGGCGACGGTCACGTGGGCCATCATGAAGCCGCTCGATGTTCCAGCGTGCCTGGTCAGGAATGGCGGAAGACCTTCGTTCGAATCCGGATTTACCAAGCGGTCGATGCGTCGCTCGGATATGGACAGCAAGTCCGTCATCGCAATTGCGGCGTAGTCCATTACGTAAGCCAATGGCGCGCCGTGGAAGTTACCGCCTGAAATGACTTCCGCACTGTCGGAGAAAACCAAAGGGTTGTCGGTTCCAGAACCAGACTCGCGCTCAAGTACGGCCTTCGCATGATCGAGGACATCGCGAACGGCGCCATGAACCTGGGGCATGCACCGCAGGCAGTACGCATCCTGGACTCGCGCGTCATTTTCCCGATGCGACTCCCGAATCTCGCTGCCGTGCAATAAAGAGAGGAGGTGTTCTGCGCAGGCGATTTGACCCGGGTGCGGACGAGCCTGGTGGATGCGGGGGTCAAACGCGGCTGGCGTTCCCAATACCGCCTCTAGGCTCATTGATCCTGCCAGGTCAGCGACCTGAGCGCATAGCCATGCGCGGTGCAGAGCCAAAGAGCCAACCGCGCCAATTGCTTGGGTTCCATTGAGAAGGGCCAATCCCTCCTTCGGTTCCAGAGTCAGCCCAGGCAAAGAAGGCGAACCGTCCCAGAGATCACCTTCCCCAATTATTGCCAGGGCCAAGTGGGCCAGAGGAGCTAAATCGCCGCTGGCGCCCACTGACCCCATTGACGGAACGATGGGGTGGCAACCGGCATTGAGCATCTGAACCAGATGGTCGAGCACCTGCCGCCGCGCACCGCTATATCCGGTCGCAAGTACGTTGGCCCGCAAGAGCATCATTGCCCTCGTTTCGGAAATCGACAGCGGATCACCCACGCCCACGGCATGGCTTCGAACCAAATTCAACTGCAAGACGCGAAGTTCCGAGTCTGAGATTTTGACGTCGGACAACCGTCCGAATCCGGTATTGACCCCGTATACGACTCGGTGCTCCGCCAAGATCTGCTCGACTACCTGCCGAGCAGCATCGACCTTTTTGTAGGCGGATTCCGCAATCGAAACTGGAGTACGGTCATGGGCGACCGAGACAATGTCGGACAAGGTCAACGGTGACCCGTCGAAGGTGATCACGGAGATGGATTCTACCGAAGTGAGGATCTATGCGGTGTGAGCCATGTCGACGCTCTTATGCGCCTTCTGGGTGTTCAAGACGCCCTGTTGCTCGCGACGGCGGCGACGGACCAACATTGCCTCACGGGCAAAGTGAAGGTGCTCTAATGCTTCGGAGTTCTCCTCGCATGCCAAGTCGCGACCCTGGAATGAGAGCAATCGGTCCACGAGAACATCGATGACGTCTTCAATCCGGCATCCATTGACACCGACTTCGTTCGGGTGGCCGTGCTGAAAAACGATGCTGATAAACGGCTTTTGAACGAGTGCCTCGGAGCCATCAAGGCTCCGGAACTTTTCCATGTTTTCGCTCATAAATTCCTCCCAGGTGAAAAATGGCGGGCGCCGTTAGAACTTTATCAGATGAGGTCGGTTCCCGATAGTCTTTATACGGACTATTAGCTGCCCCGCGTTCGCTTATGGTTTGGGCTGGACTGTAAATACCGGTATTCGCTCTTCGCCAATGACCCGTCCATCAACCAATACATCGAGTCGATAATCGCCCGATTCTTCCAACCGGACCGGCGGGGCGCCGATGATGGCAAAAAGCTTTACGGGAATAGCATCCAGTTCTTGGCCGGGGACCTGTCCAACCAAATGGGCGCGGAACAGCTGGTGTCCATCCGGATCAACGAACACTGCTTCTAAGGTCCAATCCGTGCCGGCTTCATCGGCATCAAATTCAATCTGCACGCAAATGAAGAACGCCGGATGATCGATTGGAAGCCCTGGTACACGAATATCGTCGAAAATTCCGACCATGCAGTGCCGCTGGTTTTCGAGCTTGCAGGCGTATTCACAAAGTTTCGCGAGCAGAAGCTTCACGTCGCCAGGTTACCGGTTTCAGGCGGGCTCATTCGGCTTCGGCCAGTTCTCCAGGCCTTCGCCAAAACAAGAAACTCCGCAATTTGGGAAATGGTTAAAGCGATCGAAGCCGTGACCACGCCGGGCCATTGTCGCCAGACACCAATCACCAATGCGGCAACTCCACAGGCAAGCGCCACAAAAATCGCCGCCAACCTTGAGACGGTCAGATGGTGGGCGGCCAGCACTCCACGCAAATAACTCTGCAATGCCCCAGTAAGCGGCAATAAGCAGCTTAGCGATAGACAGAGATGGGCCATTTCCAAAACGCGTGGATTCTGCACTCCGAGCACTTTGGAGAAAATGACGAGGTCCAAGCGAGTGAGAGCGGTGATGGCGAGCATTCCAGATGTCGCCAAGCCTACGATCAGACAGAACTTCTTTAACTTGGCCTCGATCTCACCTTCTCTGTAAAGCGTTATGACAACTTCGGGGAGTGCAAATACTATCGTCCGATGAAGCCAAATGATCGAGCTGGCAACTTGGAATGATGCGAGGGCGAGGGTGGTTTCGGGCGAACGCGAAATGGCTGATGAAACCAGGGGTTGGCTAAGGATCGTGACGATCGTAGTGGCGGTTAAAGGCAGATGGAATCGCGCCAAGAACCGTTGTGTGAGTGGGTCGATTTCTTCATCATCCGTCAGATGGTCTCGAATGACCGATCGGCTGGCGCTGTGGGCGAATGCGGCCTCGGCCGCGACGCTGCACAATAGCGCCGTTGAAACCACGATGATGCTCGGTAAGGAGGTAAAGAAGAATAGCGTCAACGACACCGTTGCCATAGTGACCATACGGATGGCAGTTCCGACCCCAATCATCCGCGTTTGGCCATGCCGGATCATGAGTCCCTGCAAATACCGTCGCCAGCCAATAAATGCGCTCCATGGGATCATCAACATCAGCCCGGGACGGGCGGACTCGGCGACTTCATTCGGCAATCTGATGAGGTCCAGGGTGACAGTCCAGTAAAGCGGGGTCAGCGTAACCAGTGCATGTACCGCTGTGACGAAAAACATGATCCGCCACACAAATCGCCGCAACTGTTGGTAGTGCTGACGGTTCTTTCCCAACGTCGTCGCAGTTGTGAGAAGATCGATAACCGGACTCTCAATCAAGAGCGCCAGCGCCATGAGAGGCTGGAATGCCGCCGCGCTGATTTCCGCATTGGGCATGCGCGAAATAACACCGAGGGCAATTGGCGATTCAATCGCCATGAAAATCCACGACAACGCCAGGGGTAGGTAGAAGCGGAGAATCTGCCGGTGCGAGACTTGGCTCTGTTCAGAGGCGGAAGGCATGGGCGAAACTGCGGACGACAAGAACAGAATTTTACCGGCGGCAGTTCTTTACGAACCCTTACTTTGTATAGGACATGGGCCGCTTGCCCTGTACCGTTATTGGCGTCTCTGGCGAAACCCATTCAAAGAACCATTGGGCGGCGTCGTTGTACATGGGCAGTCGAACACATCCATGAGAACCCGGCCCGAATGAAGTTTGCTCCGATCCGTGGACGAAGTAATTGCCTTGCAGTTGAACGCTGTACGGCATTTTGGAACCGTAGATCGACGAGATGTGCATCCGCTCCTTTTTGCCGGCTCGGTATTTGCCGGGAGGAGTGTCTTTCAATCGTCTTCCGCTGGAAATCGCGGTGTTGATTGTGACGACGTTGCCCTGCCAAGCCGTGATACGCTGTTTGGTCAAGTCCACCAAAACCCTCTTTGGTCCAATTCGATAGGGCAATTCTTTCGTTTCGATCAATAGAGTTCCGTCGAACAGCTTGGGGAGGTCCACCGGCATGGGTTTGCCATTGAGTTGGGCCAGCCTGGTAACCGAGTCGTATTCCAGCTTCCAATGCATCCTATCTGCCGCCTGACGGGCGATGACGAACGCCTTGCCCGGTCTGGAATCGAAGGTAATTGCGTCGAGCGGAACAGGACCCAGTAACAGGGCGGCAAACATGGTTGCCAGTTTACAAGGGGCATAATTCAACCGATTTGATGGACCCCGCCTTATTTGAAGAGAACGAGCGAACAGCCCCAACTCACGACGAGCGCCTGTACGCCGACGTGGGTTCGCTAACTTGCGAACAAGGCGGTGTGATCCCCAACGTGCGAGTGGCCTATGAGACTTGGGGAGAGTTGTCGGATGCTAAGGATAACGCGGTCCTGATTTGCCACGCTCTAAGTGGCGACTCGCATGCAATTGGCTGGTGGGAACGGTTGATCGGCCCAGGAAAAGCGATCGACACGGACCAATTTTTCGTGATTGGAACCAACTGCCTTGGCGGTTGCCAGGGAACAACCGGCCCGGCCTCATTGGACGAGACCGGAAAACCGTATCGGTCGAGATTCCCCATCATCACCGTAGGGGATATGGTCGAAGTGCAGGCCCGACTCATGGACCAATTGAGAATTGAAAAGCTTTTGGCGGTAGCCGGTGGAAGCATGGGAGGCATGCAAGCTTTGGAGTGGACGGTCCGCAAACCAGGGCGAGTGGAGAAGGCATTCGTCACCGCAAGTTGTGCGGCCCACAATGCGATGCAGATTGGATTCAATGAGGCTGCTCGCCAGGCGGTGATGCGGGATGTGCGTTGGAATGGTGGCAACTACGAGGAGGGCAACGAACCAGAGGGTGGATTAGCCGTAGCCCGCATGATCGGCCACTTGTCATTCCTCAGCGAAGCCGCATTTGAAGCCAAATTCAGCCGACGATACCAAGGAAAAGAAACCCCCGAATACCATTTGGGAACTGATTTCCAGGTCGAGAGTTACCTCAATTATCAAGGTGAGAAGTTTACAAAACGGTTCGACGCAAACAGCTTGTTGTACTTAACCAAAGCCATCGACTACTACGAGTTGAACTCGTTTCGTGGGTCTTCGTCTGAATACCTGTTTGTCAGTTTCACTTCAGACTGGATTTATCCTTCTCACCAGAGCGAGCAATTACTGCGTATGGCAAGGTCGGTAAACTTGATGGCGGAACACCGGATTATCGACTTGCCGTATGGACATGATGCATTCCTGCTGGATGGAGAATTCCAGGGGGAATATTTAAGAGCTTTCTTATCGTGAGCAGTTTCGGCATAGTGCAGTTTCAAAACATTGTGATCTTCAGCGTGCTGGAGGGGAAGTATTGCGTGGCTAAGTTGCCAGCAGGATCGGCAGTGCCTCCCATTCAGCCGGAGGGCGAACTCTTTTCCGTAACTTACACGCCTGAAGAGGTGTCAATTGTCTGTCTGGAACATGAGGCTCCCAAGGGATCTGAGGTCGAGCGAAATTGGCGCGCACTAAAAGTCCAAGGTCCATTGGAGTTCGCGCTGAAAGGCGTCTTGGTGAGCTTGCTCCAACCGCTGGCCGAGGCTGGAGTTAGCGCCTGCGCGGTTTCGACCTATGACACGGACTATATCCTCGTTCCGCAATACCATTTGAGCCAGGCTTTGCAGGCGTTGGAAATCGCCGGACACCGCCTGACTCCAAACTAAGCTATTTGTAGTCGACTAAGTAGTCTGCTTCAGCGTCGAAAAGCCGGTAGGTCAACTCCTAGATGTGTTGATGGACCGGTAATTCATCCCCGCGGAGTGTCCAACAAGGCGTCCAACTGTGGGTTGAGCAGGTCGAGCGTCAAGGTGGCGAGCAGGGGTCAGATGGCCATGGCAGAAGACAATAAAGCACTGCCCCTTTGATGGGGAAGGGGCACGCTTTCGATGAATGGTTGCTACTTGGCCGATGTAGTCCGATATTGATCGATCAGCTGTTTAGCCATTTTGTTCTCTGGAATCGCGTTCTTTGGCACTCCGGTTTCAGTAGGAAAATAAGTGGTCCACGAGTTGCTGCCTTTCCTTACGGCGACCAGGTCCTTCGCGGGTAATACAACCACGGTGCCGTCGCTAAAGAGGCCGATTACGAATCCGTAGTATTGCACGTAGGGATATTTGGCCCCAAGGTCGACCGACCGACCACGCTTGTAATGGTTGGAGAACGCCCAAAGATCACGTTCGCCTTTGGCAGGAAAGTCAGGCTTCTTCGAACCATCCGGGCGTTTGCCGTTCCATTTGAGATGGTATCGCGGGTCAGTAGTAACTGGTTTAGAATCGGTGTAACTTGCGGTCAATGCATCCGAGCATTTTAAGTCGAGTTCACTCAGTTCAATGCCGTACTCCGGTTGCTTTATCAAATCCCAGAGGACTTTTTGCCTTGTGGGCAAGTGTCCTGTTGCTTTACGGTACTTGATCAGCGCTTTGTAAATATTGTTCATTGCGCGCACGGCGTTCCTAGGATCGCCCGGAATCTTAGGCTCTGAAGCGGATCGAGAAACTGGTGAGAGTTTCGAAGATTCTTCCAAAAGCGTGCAGCCGCGGCATGCAGGTTCAACGGTCGTAGGTTTACATGAACAAAGGGTCAGAATGAATAGAATGCCAGCCGATGCTACCGAGCAGCGTCCCATGATCTTATTTGGCGATCATCCTGACGTTTGTAAGAGCTGGTCCCTTTGTGCAAGCCGGTCCGCCCACTTGGTAGCAAGTCGTTCGGAAACATTCATTTCCCTAAATGTCCTGATAACGGTCAATTCCGCAGATGCATTCATTACCCGCCGAACCGGCGCCACCAGAGCCACAGCAGCAGATTACTGGGTAAGACTCCTGATAGTCCCACGCTTCGCCGAGGCAACTATCGACCATTGTCGCATAGCATTCGTTGCCATTTCCGTATCCTTGCGACGTCGCGACCGAGTGAATCGTAACGATTGCCAAGGGAAGTCCAATTAAAAGAAAAGCCATTTATTCATTTGTCTCTTCCTCGTCTGTTCATCGTAACACAAATTTTATCGGATATCGCATTTAAACTGTCAATGAATGACCAGGGAATCCGACTAGCTCCGTGCGTCTGCAACGAGCGTCATTCCGCGACGAGAGCAAACATGGCGACAGACGTTTGACAAGCCGCCACATAGAGCTGGGTCGCCGCCACAGAAGTCGGCAGTCGCTATTCGGCGCCTGGAAAAAGTGCGAAAAAGCTGCGAGAGGGCTGGTTAGTCAATGGGATAATTCGAGGTTTGGTAGACAATGTGGCGACCATTTTTCACATTGCGGCACAGTTCCAAGGTGATCCATTTTTTCAGGCCTAGCAGTACTCCACCAGGAACTCGGCCTCAGCGTCGAAAAGCCGGTAGGTCAACTCCTTTATCTCTGCCGGGCAGCAAACTGCCGCGCTGAGCGGATCGAGCATAAGGGCCTGAGCCGCCATCTCTTTGGAGCGCTTCAGGATCGCTTCGACACCCATGTCGAACATCGCCATATTTGAGGCGCAGATCGCCGCCATGTGGCGCGGCAACCTTCCAAAGCGGGTTGGCTGAATGCGATTCTGATTAACCAAGCAGGCCACTTCTACGCATCCATCCTGAGGAAGATTCGCAATGCAGCCCTCGTTGGCCACGTTGCCATAAATCACAAACGGCTGATTTTTCTCCACCGACTCAATGATCCAGGCGCCGTATTCCCAGGATCTCTCCAAGTCCAAAGTTTCCTCGCCACGATAGAGTTTCTCGCGGTATTCGTCTTGACTCTTGCGCCACGTCGGCCAATTGTTCGCGTAAAAGCTTTCCTCGCCCCGGTAACCAGTGTCGGTGTATTTTTCCAGGAGGTCTTTGCGCTTCCGGTAGTAGGGAAGATATTCGGACAAGTGCCCGCTCGATTCGGTAATGAATGCACCGAAGTGGAGCATCATGTCCGACCGCACCGGCTCAGCCTTGCCAAACTCGCTGTTCCGGTCCTTGGCCAACTCCATCAACCCGGGATAAAGGCTCTTGCCGTCGGGACCGTTGAACTCCGTGAACCAGGCAAGGTGATTGATTCCGGCGCACTTCCATTGGACTTGCTCGTAGGGCACGCCGGCAAAGCCGGCGAGTTTGCGGGATGTGCCTTGCACCGAATGGCAAAGTCCCACGACTTCCATCGAACTTGTGCGCTGCGCGGCCAGGCACATCATGTTCATTGGGTTGGTGTAGTTGAGCACCAATGCCCGAGGGCACAATCGCTCCGCATCTCTTAGGATTTCCAGCCAAACGGGAATGGTTCTTAAGCTCTTGAACAGTCCGCCGGGGCCGATGGTATCCCCGATGTTCTGACTGATTCCGTACTCCAAGGGAATGTCATTATCGAACCGAACGCACTCAAGTCCGCTCACTTCGATGGAGTTCACAATGTAGTCCGTTCCCGGAAGCATTTCCAGGCGGTCCGTACTGGCCTTGAGAATCCACCGGTCGGCTTCTCCGGACGCTTCTAGCACCTTGGCCATTAGCTTCCGGCTCAGCTCTAGTCGAGTGGCATCGACGTCGACGAGCCGCAGTTCGCCCCCATGGTTTCCCGGGATGAGGACTACATCCTTGAGAATGCTATTGGTAAAGCCGCTGCCTGCGCCGATCATGGTAACGTTGATCGGTCGCGGCATCTCGCCTGCGAGCCCTATTCTTTCGTCGGATTGAGTATGTTCGATGTGTCCTTTGATGGGAATGGCCATTGAGGAAACGTTAGCACACGCACGCTTGCGAAACTTAACGGCGAGGATAATTCGTCGTATAGCCAAGGATTAAGGTATCTGGGCCAATTTATCTCGGGGGATAATGAGACTCTTAGCATGGCGAATTTAAGCTCCACCGGATCAGAGAGCAAGGTCATCCTCTTGATCGAGGACAACATCGACGATGAGCGCTTAACCTTGCGCGCCCTTCGAAGAAACAACATCATGAATGAGGTGGTCGTCGCATGCGACGGTCAAGAGGCGATCGACTATCTGTTCGGATCGGGAAGCTACGCGGGGAGGGACATGAACGTGATGCCCGCCGTGGTTATGCTCGACCTCAAACTTCCACGCTTGAGTGGCTTGGAAGTCCTGAAGCGGATCCGCGACGACGAGAGAACCAAGCGTCTTCCAGTGGTGGTGCTGACCTCGTCCGATGATGATCAGCAGGTCGAGCAAGCGTATGCGAGCGGCGCCAACTCGTTCATCCAGAAACCGACCGACCCGTCGGAGTTCTCAGAAATGGTTTTGCAGTTGGCGATGTACTGGTTATTGCTCAACCGCACAATGCCAGATCGAATGGCGGTTTAGTAGACGTGTTTGGCCCTGGTGCCCCTTGCAATCCGCTCAGTCTGATGTCATACTTTCAGACCTCACGCGGGTGTAGCTCAGTGGTTAGAGCGCCGGCCTGTCACGCCGGAGGCCGCGGGTTCAAGTCCCGTCATCCGCGCCATCCTTCAGAACGTGCCGCGGTAGCTCAGTCGGTAGAGCATAGCACTGAAAATGCTAGGGTCGCCGGTTCAAATCCGGCCTGCGGCACCATCCGTTTTTTCTTCGCCTTATTACTCACCTGCTTGGTGAGTTTGGTATTTGGTCAAGAGCCGACATTACGGCCAAACGACCGACTCTATGTCTTCTCCAGCGGCGATACCCCAATTGCTTCATTGATTTCACTCTCCCCTCAGGGCGTGTTAAGGCTGCCTAATGGCAAAGGTTTCGTAGCGGCCGGCCTGACCCCCTCCGAAACGGTTCGAGAGATACGTCGCATTTTGGGTCCAAATTGCGGGCAAGTCGGTATCGAATTGCGCGCCCCGGTCAAGGGACAGGCGAGCTTTCGCGGCGCCGTTAAACAGAACGGAACGATCGAAATTGGGAAGGGAAAGACGATTGCGGATGTACTGGGCATCGCGGAGCCAACTGATTCGGGCGACTTGAGCTCCATCTTGATTCTCACCGCAACCGGAGAGACCATTCGGATCGATGCCGAAAAGGATGATTCATTCACGCTTCGCTCCGGCGACCAAATTCTGATTCCCCAAGTAACAGGACCCAACGAAGTGTTGGTCTTAGGTGGAGTGAAGAATCCCGGCAGTATCGCCTATCAGCGGGGAATGACTCTTCAGACTGCGGTGGAATTGGCCGGCGGATTGACGGGCCATGCGATCAACGATGAAATTCAGGTGCTCAGAGCCGATGAACCCGTGCCAGGAGCGCTTTGGACAGATGCCGGTAAATTGACTCAATTGCGCCGCGGAGACGTGGTCCGGGTTGGGAATACCCAGAATGGGCGATACATCAGCGTCTTGGGCTACGTAAAGAATCCTGGGCTGGTAGCCTTTAAAGACGGAATGACGCTTTTGGAAGCAATTGAAGCCGCCGGCGGAACAAATGTCGGCGCTGGCAAGGATGCCGTAGAGATTCGCAAGGTGTTTGGCGGGCGGGGCAAGACTCGGAAATTTGACATAAACTCGCTTCAAAAAGGGTCGGCAAAAGATCCAAAGCTCGCGCCGGCCGACGTGGTTTTTGTGCCCGCCTTCGTCTTTAAGAGTTCCAAAGGCAATTCAACTTTTCGCCCGGTCGTTCCTCCGCGGAGGAGTCGTTGAGCTCCAAGTGGGACCGAACCAAGGGTCGACCAGAACCGATTAGAGCCTTAAACCGCATTCCCGAAATGGAGTCCGGGGAACCGCTGGTCGACATTCGCGATTACGCGCCGAGGATCAAGCTCGCTCGGCCTCAGGTGATTCCATACGTCCGGGAAACCGTCGCAAAGATGGTACATGAGGCTTCGTTGAGCATTCCCGAGCCGTATGCCCTTGGATTGGTGGAGGGTTGGCGGCCAATTGAGAGGCAGCAACGCATTTACGATTTCATCATGCAGTGCGCAAAGGAGGCCTTTCCCCACCGTGATCACACGGCCTTACGGAGAACAGTTTGCCGCTGGGTAGCCCCCACCGACCAAAAGGCTCCTCCTGGGCACTGCACCGGGGCAGCGGTCGACGTTTGGCTGGTCGATGAGGAGGGGAAGGAGGTCGACGTTTGGTCCCCGTTTTCCCGACACCGAGCGGCGCCGACCTTTACGTTTGGCATCGGAGAACCCCAATGGAGCCGGCGGATGCTGCTGTTCGAGTCAATGACCAAGGCTGGATTTTCAAATTGCCGGGATGAATGGTGGCACTACAGTTATGGCGATGCGGGATGGGCCGTCCGCGCTGACCGGCCGACATGCTTTTATGGTTTGGTGAAGTTGGACCCGAAATTATATGAGGCCCAGGAGCGCCTCGCGATCGAGGCAATGAAAGACCGCACTAATCCCTTCCTGACTTAGTTCTTAATTACCACTGAGGAGAAGTCGATTGGGTCTGGGGGAATGACGCCATTTGGCCGGAATGCACCCGGGTGGAGGAGGATTGCATCAATCGCCAAGTCCGCTCCTTGAGGAGCATTGACGCTCAACCTGATCTTGTTAGTGCCTTGGACCGCCCGCGTCGTGCCGAGCTTATACCACTCAAATCCATCGCCGTAAGCGGACAAGCCTTCTCCTTGGATGCTCAGAACCTGTCCTCCAATTGTTACCGTAACAAACTGTTTGGCCGACGCGGGAATCTTTGCCGCTATCCAGACCTCCAATTCTTCTTCCGATCTCGCCAGGAATGAATAGTCGGCCCAATACTCTTGAGCATAAGCCTCTAATGAAGTTTTGAGGGTAAGAACGTAACTATTCGAAGTTCCGGGTTTTAAGGTTGGTTCGCTGAAATTGTGGTTCCGCGAATACTCCGCCTCTATCCACGTGTAGGAGGCAAAACGTCCGGCAAGACGCCAGTACCATTGTCGCATTGCGGCGTAGCTGCCGCCCGGATTGACATCCAGACCGGCAAGGGCGTCACCGAAGCCATACCGCTCTTCCATCATGTCGACCCGTCGGTCCTCAGCGAGCTTTTTGAGCGCGGCGAATCTGGCAATGGTTTCTTGGACCGACGTTTCCGGTACGGGAATATCTTCCGTGCCTGAAATGAGCAATGGAGTCGTCCCAATGTTAACCTCGACTCCGCCTTTGACGAATTTCGGTTTTGGATCTTGTCCATCCACGGAATTGAAAGCTAGGGATTTTGGTTTTACACTTCGGAGCTTGACTCGGACCGGCCCCCGAGTCGACCAGATCGCGATAAAGCTGTTCGCACCATCGACCAATCGGTATCCGGCAAATGCCGTACCCAAGTCGATGCGGTTGCCGCTGGCAGGGCTTGGCAACCACCAACTTCCGCCTGGCAATCGCTGGGCGCTGGCGGGATTCCAGGCGTTCTCTGGAAAATAAACGGCACTTGATCGGACAATCGGCAGCGTGGCGTCGGTCGCTTTTTGGGCAGCCAAAGCGGCAATGGATTGCAGCATTTCCTTCGTCGAAGCCCGTGCGAACCAGCCCCGCACTCCGAGTCCTGCCAAGTCGTCCACAAGCGGCCCCAGTTGCGGACCGATCTGATTGGCATCGATCTCCGTGGCCAGCAACCACCCATTGTTCTTCCACCGGTAGACCGTGCTCGCTGCCCGGCTGGCCGATTCGATTTGTTGAGTTGGGCTCAAACCGGATATCCGGGCGCCAATTCCATTCACGGCGACTGCATCTCCTTCATATGCGGAGGCCCAACCGCTCCACTCTTGCACAACGGGAACGTCTGCCACTTGCCGAATTGCATCCGTGAGCCGCTGATAGCGTCTTGCGCCTGCGGCGGCGATGACATCTCGTATGTCCTTCCAAATACTCGAGTGCTTCATGTCGCTGGGAATCAATTGATCGGTGGAGGGATCCCATAATTCAGGAATCCCTTTCGATCCGGCCCACAAAGGACAAAGTCGGGCCAGATCGTCAAACGTTTTAAGGTCGTTGGAAGAAAGCGACCAGGCTCGTTGGGCGACGTCGATGTTTCGGTATTTCTTTTCTAAATAGGTTCGCAGTTCGTAGCGGAAGTACGGATTGTTGGGAACAAAGCGGGTCTCGTTCCTGGCCAGCGCGAACATCCGGCCCATGGGATTGATGATGCCACGCAAGCCGGGTCCAGGGGAAAATCGCTTGAGGGAAGTGATGATAGTGTCGCGGTGCTCGTCCAACGCCTCCCAAAGGTCCGGCTGCTCGGTACTGCGCATCTCGGGATAGATCAGCAGGATGTGCTCGAGGTCGTTGAGCGGCATCACGTCGATGCTGAGTCGGCCGTCTTCCAATGTGCGGCGCGTGACCTTCTCAACATTGTTGTCGCGCTTGGTAACGAGAATTGTGAGGACGCTTGTAGCCCCCGGAATGGTCGCTTCGATCTTGCGGGGCGTAGTAATGCCAGCGATGCTATAGGCTTGGGGCTCCACGGCGTACCCCTTTGCCATCGGAGCGAGACTGCTCACCTCGATCAGATAGCGCATGGAAGCCGCTTCAAGCGATTTTAGGGCATCTTCCCAACCCGTTCCGCCGGCCGGCAATTCAACAAGGACATCGGAAATTCCATTCGCCTTTGCAGCGGCAATCGAAGAGGATTGGCCATCGATACGGAGGCCAACCGGCAAGTAAGGCTTTCCACCCCAAACGAGCGTGTTGGCGTTGTTGATTGTCCAACTGGTGGCGGAACCCTGCTTGGGTTGATAGACTCCGCTCGATTTTTGGGCCTGCGCCGCCGCAGCAACCAGACAAAGACATATGGCGCAGAATCGCACCCCCGCAAGATACCCGCTCACTCCGTGTTGACCGGTCAGAGGAGTCGTTCGGTTCGAGGCGCGGGTACCCTTCCGCTGTGAGCTCAACCGTTTCTCCCGACCTTCAAACCCAGTGCATTAACACGATCCGCGGTCTCACGATCGATGCCGTGCAAAAGGCGAATAGCGGTCACCCAGGGATGCCGATGGGTTGCGCGGCAATGGCTCACGTGCTGTGGACACGGCATATGCGGTTCAATCCGCGAAACCCCCATTGGTTCGACCGTGACCGTTTCATTTTGTCGGCCGGACATGGATCGATGCTCCTCTATTCGATGTTGTTCTTGACGGGATACGACTTGAGCATCGATGATCTCAAGCAGTTCCGCCAATTGCACAGCAAGACACCGGGCCACCCTGAAAATTTCATGACGCCTGGCGTCGAGATGGCGACAGGTCCGTTGGGCCAAGGATTTGCCACTGCCGTCGGATTTGCGATTGCCGAGAAGTATCTCGCCGCAAGTTTCAATCGAACGAACCATAACATCATCGACCATTTCACCTACGGCATTTGCTCTGATGGAGACCTGATGGAAGGTGTAGCTTCAGAGGCGGCTTCATTAGCTGGCCACTTAAGGCTGGGCAAGTTGATTTTCCTGTACGACGACAACAACATATCCATCGATGGCTCAACGGACATCACCTTCACGGAAGACGTGCAGAAGAGGTTCGACGCTTATGGTTGGCACACAACCAAGGTGAATGGGCTGGATGTAGAAGCGGTGGACGTGGCGGTTTCAGAGGCCAAAAGAGATCCTCGCCCATCACTGATCATCTGTCGCACGACAATTGGGTTTGGCTCACCTAACAAAGCCGGTACGGCCAAGTCGCACGGGGCGGCGTTGGGTCCGGAAGAGGTGAAAGCTACCAAGGAAGCGTTGGGCATCACTCTGGAGCCTGAATTCTACGTCTCTGATGAAGTTCTGAAGTCGTATCGCAGCTCGATCGATCGAGGTGCGGATGAAGAAGCTACTTGGGACCAGAGGTTCAAGGCTTACGAACAGGACTTTCCCAACGAGGCTGCCACGCTCCAATCGCTGATCCGCGGAGATTTAGGAACTGCTTGGATTAGCAAACTGCCTTCCATTTCCGAGAACATTGCGACTCGCAAATCGGGACAGAAAGTAATGGAAGCAATTCAGGACGACTTGCCTGGACTTATTGGCGGAGCGGCTGATTTGGTGGAGAGCACATTCACGCACCAATCCCGTTCCGGTGATTTTCAGCCCGATTCTCCAAACGGCAAGAACATCAATTTTGGAGTTCGCGAACACGCCATGGTGGCAGCTGCCAACGGAATCACTCTGCATGGGGGCACTCGTGGGTTTGGATCGAGCTTCTTCATTTTTACGGATTACTGCCGACCATCCATCCGGTTGTCCGCGCTGATGAAGTGTCCAACGATCCTGGTTTTCACACACGACTCCATCGGACTAGGCGAAGATGGTCCGACCCACCAGCCGATCGAGCATCTCGCCTCATTCCGGGCGATGCCCAACATGAATTTGTTCCGGCCCTGTGATGGAAACGAGACGTCCGTCGCTTGGAAGGTGGCATTGGAATCCAAGGAAACGCCAACGCTCATCGTTTTGAGTCGTCAGAATCTTCCGCCATTATCGCCAGACAATGTACAAGATCATCCGGCGGCGAAGGGTGCCTACGTTCTGCGGGAAGCTAAGGATGGTTCTCCAAATCTAATTCTGATTGGAACCGGCAGCGAAGTGCAGCACTGCATCAAGGCCGCAGAAACGCTTGAGTCGGAGGGGGTGAATGTTCGGGTTGTGTCGATGCCGAGCTGGTTCCTATTTGAGCGGCAAGATGAGACCTACCGCAATTCCATACTTCCTGGAGACGTTCGAACCCTCAGCGTCGAGGCCGGCAGTACATTTGGTTGGAGCAAATATGCAACGGACAGCATTGGACTCGACCACTTTGGCGTGTCCGCGCCTGGACCCGTGGCGATGGCGGAATTCGGTTTTACGGCGGAAAACGTAGCAGATCGAGCCCGAAAGCTCCTGAAGTGACCGATCAGATTGCGTTCTTACACAATGAATCGCATTCTTATTTGATTCTTATTTAGGACGCGATTTAATGTCTCCAGAGTAGAGAAAGGACACATTAATTCCCCAAGGATCGCTGCTTCCCCCCTATGCGATTACTTGGAACCAGGAACCCTATTGGGCCCGGGAAATAACCCGGGCTCTTTTTTTGTTTAATCCAAGACAGTTTTTAGGCTGTTCAAGGATTACGGTTTCCGGTTATATTCGGGTTCATGAGGGTCTCAAGCATTTTTGCGTGCGTCATCGCCTTAGGGCCGGCGCTTGCGCTTTCTCAATTCGACACTGGCTCCGGTCCGACACCGAAAGCACCGATTGGTTCGGTTGCACGTCTGCTCGAGCCCCTGACTTTTCGCAATATCGGGCCTGCCGTGTTCGGCGGCAGAATTCTGGATCTAGAGTCTCCACCCGGGCAGCCGAACACCATTTATGCCGCGGCGGCAACCGGCGGAATCTTCAAGTCCATCAACAACGGTACGACCTGGAATCCGATATTCGATCAGGCCAATTCCGTGTCGATCGGGGACATTGCAATCTCGCAAAGCAATCCAAATGTCATTTATGTCGGCACGGGTGAAAATACCAGCACTCGAAGCGCCCACTACGGCGATGGGGTTTACAAGTCCACCGACGCCGGAAAGACTTGGACTAACGTTGGATTGAAGGAGTCGAAGCGAATCGGCCAGATCGCGATCGATCCGAAGAATCCGGATGTGGTCTACGTCGCGTCGATGGGTTACTTGTATAAATCCGGAGGCGAAAAGGGAATCTACAAGA
>DATFHI010000237.1:0-10523 GCA_035248525.1 Fimbriimonadaceae bacterium
CGCTCCTTTGCTGCTCTGAACATAGGGGATAACGTCGTCGTAATCGGCGGTGTACATGATCGCGGCCAAGGACAATTGCTTCATCCGAGACGTCGCCTCACTTCTTTCTCCTTCCGGGGGCGGTTTCATCGGCGCTGGCGACTTTAACCACTCTTCTTTGGTTAGCTGTGGTTGGGGAGCGATTGACACAATTGACTTGGTGTTGATTAGCGTCAAGGTCAAGTCCATTTTTGAGAGATCGGGAGGAGCCGAGCTGTTCTTCATCTCCGCTAGATTGATCTGGACGCTGTAAGTAACCAGAAAATCCTGTCCATACATCTTTACGGTAGATCCGTTGGTCCAGCAAGTCCCCAAACGGTCGAAAAAGGCAAGTGCGGCCGACTGGTTGGGATCCGTTGTCTTGGCATCTCCTCCACTAGTCATCGATCCGAATGCGCCAAGCATCGCCATCATCGGATTCATGAGCATGGAAAAGAAGTCGTTTCCGCCCCCTTGCTTCTCGTATGTGATTTTGATGGCGTACATGTCGTCAGCCAAATCCTTCGGACTAATTTTTTGGGGAAGCTTGGGATCCTTTAAGGCCGTTCCGAGGTCCTGTCCGTATGCGACTGGCATGGTCGAAAACAACAGCGCCCCGGCAAAGAGACAAGCAGCGAATTTCATATTTGACACCTT
Source organism: Fimbriimonadaceae bacterium (assembly GCA_035248525.1). Taxonomy (GTDB): domain Bacteria; phylum Armatimonadota; class Fimbriimonadia; order Fimbriimonadales; family Fimbriimonadaceae; genus 55-13. Next base: position 676 of record DATFHI010000237.1, read on the forward strand.
GTTGATTACTGTATCCGGTTGTGTAGGTTACATGGAATGCGATGTTCAGGATTAAGTGGCTTTGGCTGAAACGTTTCCACGGAGAACGAGTTTTCCATCTTCGATCTCATAATCCGTTAGCTCTACTTCGAACGGTAATTCTGCCACGTCCAACACCGGATTGATTTTGTCCAAGTGGCTTTGCACCATGTTCTTGGCACCGATACCGAGGACGTCCACCGATTCCAAGTCCACAAATAACTGGCGCCCGTCTTGAATCCGCAGGGTGCAGACTGCAGACACCTTCATGATCATCACGTTGGCTTGGACGAAGATCTTTCCGTCTCTCAGATCTACTTGGAAGTTTTTCAGTCCGCCGGGAGCTTGGCGGTCGAGAAAGTCGGCGAGGTTTGGATCCAGAATCAGCGCCTCCAAGGTTCCCGGAACTGGGGTCAAAACTGATACCGGATCGCTACGAACGGTTACGCCATTCCCGGTTAGCGTTACGGCATTGATGGTCAGACCCATCGACAGCTTCAGATCCGTCAATACGAGGTCAAGCTGTCCGACTTCTAGCGACTGGCCTTCGGGCATAACTCCGAGCGTACCTTGAGCCGAAAACAGCGCCATTTACCAGGATATTCCGCCATATAAATGCGGAATTGCCTCAGTGCTCAGTGGCCTCCTGGTGGGTGAGGCAAAGAAACGGTTTCCAGGGCTCATATGGCGATATCGCGGTGGGTAGGCAGTACATACATGGGTGCAGTCCGGTGCGGGCTGGGTCTTGTTGCGCTGAACCTAATCCTAGTCCTGCTTTTGGCCTTCATTCCCTCGGCGGCACTTAGGGAGTCGATCAGCAATTGCGGAGGCATTGTCATTCCTCTTATTGCGGCGGCATGTTGTCTGAAGTTGGGGCGCACGGCCAGCGCATCGAGACTATCTGGAATCAAATACGTCCCCGCGATCCTTGCTGGCTCCGCAGTTTGCTATGCACTGGGCACCGTTTCTTATTCGGTCGAGACGATGGTTTTGCATCTGCCAGGCAATCCCGGATTCTGCGACCTCTTCTACCTGCTCCAATATGGATTCTTTATTTGGGCGCTTTGTCTGTGGCCCTCAAAACCGCTGCCAGGGGCGATGCGATGGCGATCTTGGTCCGATGCCCTAGTACTCCTGATAACCGTAATGGCGTTCGGCTGGGTGTGGCTGGTCGGGCCAGCAATCAAGGATGCCGACGCAAGCTCACTGGCAATCTTGATCGATGCCGCATACCCAACCGCCGACATCTTGCTCATTTTCAGCATGCTTCAGATGATGCGGCGCGGCTTTGATTCCAGGTTCCGCATTGCGACTTATTTGGTTCTTGTTGCCCTAACTTTCAATACTCTGGGCGACGTCTATTACGCGATCACGCAAATGGACGGCATCTACGTTGCCGGGAACTGGATGGACGCGACTTGGCCGATCACCGCGAGCGCAGCCGTGCTTGCCGGACTTGTGGCGAGGGTCAAAATGATGTCCCCGGGCTTCATTGAAGCAAGAAACGATCAGTCCATCCTATTAAGCCAGCGAACCTGGAGTCTGTATACGCCGTATGTTCTTGTCCCGGCGGTTGGTCTGTTAGTGGTCCACGTGGCCCGAAACGAGAATTCACCCCTGGTCCGGAACGGACTCTATTACATCGGCGTGGCGTTGGTGGTAGCGATCCTCATTCGGCAACTGATCGCAATTACCGAAAATGGCGCGTTGTATAAGGAACTGCGGGAGGCTTATGACGAGCTGGAGTTGAAGAATCTCCAGATCTCCAGGGCAGCGAATGACTCTGAGACGATGAACTTCAAGCTCCGCATCATGGCGGATGAGTTGGCGGGGCAAAACCGCTCTCTTACAGAGTCCAACGAGATGTTGGAGCAGATGGCCACCCGCGACGGTATGACCGGGCTGGCGAATCATCGAGCCCTACAGGAAAGACTTCGTGACGATGTGGCGTTGGCCCGAAGGCAGGGACATCCGCTTGTTTTGGCTTTGGTGGATGTCGACTTTTTTAAACAGTACAACGACCATTATGGTCACCCGGCCGGAGATGAAGTACTTAGGTCGATTGCGAAGCTGCTACAAGAATCCATTCGCCAAGGAGACCTCGCCGCGAGATATGGCGGGGAAGAGTTTGCCTTGTTACTGCCGTACGTAGATCGACACGAAGCAACGATCATCCTGGAGCGACTTAGGGAAGCCGTATCCACCTTCCCATTCCCGCATCGACGTGTAACCCTCTCGATTGGGGTATGCCACCTTTGCGAGGAGTTCGACCTTCCCGAAAAGTTGCTCGACTTCGCAGACAAGGCGCTATACGCCGCGAAGAGTCGCGGAAGGAACCAGATTGCATTTGCCTCCGAGCTTGGTCCACCCGCTGGCGGGACTGCTAATCAGGAGACGTTTGACCTTAGCTCACCGATGGGTTATGGGCAAATGATTTCTGCAGGGCTGCAATACAACCCTCAAGCATTGGCGCATGAGCCTCAGTGCGCATTGATCGCGGGCCTTTTGGCGACGTTGGAACTCAGAGACCCGCTTACCCGGGGCAATTCACTCCGAGTTATGTGGTTCGCCCTAAGGTTGGCCCATCAAGCGATCGAGCAAAAGAAACTTAAGTTTTCAGTTTCTGCCATTCGTTCTCTGGCATTCGGAGCTTTGTTGCATGATATTGGACGGATTGGAATCAAGGAGACCGTACTTTCGTCAATTGAGCCGTTTACTCAAGAGGAGCGTCACGAAATAGAGCGGCATCCAGCAATTGGCCGCGATTTGATTAACCGATTTCCGGCATTGTCTTGTGCGTTACCTTACATAGAAAATCACCACGAAAGGTGGGATGGACGAGGCTATCCTAATAAGCTGAAGGGTGACGCCATTCCTGTTGGGGCGAGGATTTTAACCTATGCCGATGCATATAATGCCATGTCGATGGACCGGCCGTACGCGTCCAAGAAGAGTCACTCTGAAATTCGCGCAGAATTTAAAGAACTGGCTGGCAAACAGTTTGATCCCGGATTACTGGATGCATTCCTGGCAATTGCCGACCAAGAATGGGACACGCTAAGGAATGGAATCAAGACCGACTTTACCTATAAGTCGGCTGCTTAGATATAAATTATTTCCTGCTTCGTTTGCGGCGATAAAACGCGAGTGCGCCACCACCGAGGACAAGGATAGTTGCTGGCTCGGGAACAGGAGCCGCGTTAATGTAAACCAGTCCAATCGGACTTCCCGCGCCGGAGCGACCAATAAGCGTTGCGGCGCCTGTCGACATATTTATAGTGTAGAGTCCGTCGCTCGTAGTATCCTCGATCATATACATCTTGCCGTTGTCTTCGTTGAAGGCAAGACCGTTAACAATGCCGAGGTTAGATCCTAGCGAGCCAATTAAATTGAACGCTCCAGTAGTGCGATTGACTGAATACCAAGTCTTGTCTGCATTGTTGGTGGCATACAGGGTGTCCGTCAAACTGTTATAGCCAAGATTTAACGATCTCTGAACGGGGGATGTAGTTATTAAGGTCGCTGCGCCCGTTGTCGTGTTGATCCGATAAAGTCCTCCGTCGTGCGAGGACGCACCATATAGCACACCGTTTACCGAATCCCATTCTAAGCCATTGAAATTCACTTGAACTACGAAGCTACCTATCTTAGTGGCAGTTAAAGTTGCCAAGTCCAGCGTATAAAGAGATCGATCGCTGGAAGTCGACATGTAAATTTTTTGAGAAACTTTGTCGTATGCCAAGCCGCCTGGCATCACAAGGGTGGACAGAGTTCCAAGTACCGTCCTTGCGCCAGTAGTCGTGTTAATTTCAGATACCAGCCGCGTTGTGTCAATTGAGATTAACCGACCTTGGCTTTGTGAAATGGCGCTGACGGCAATAAAAATGCCGAACGCAATCGTTCGGCGTGAACTTGGACCTGTTACTTGCATACTGGATGAACAGAATAATTCAGTGTATGGGCTTTGACAAGCTAGTAAATATGCTTGAAATGATGCGGTGGTCACCTTGGCCCTGGGTGTGAAAGCGTGGTATAGTGTCTCCGTGGCTGCAAAGCCAACCGTCTAATTTTCCGAGTGATCGGAGGAGCGGGGGAACCGTTCGTTAGGGGTGAATGGGAATCGAAGGATTCCTTAGGGTAACTCTTGGCCCGAACCCGACAGCTAACCCCGTAGGCGTAACGAGAGTCGGGAAAGTCGTTTGCGGATTTATCTGCGGAAATTTTTCGGGCGAACAATGGAGTTCATGTGCCCAGCGTCTGCTGACTTTAGTTTTGCGGCCATAAGCAGTCCTTTCGAAGGAGGCGATGGTTTGGCTGCAATGGAGCAGTGGTTCACTTTCGCAAATTCGGATTTGCTGCTTGCAAGTAGCACCTCCTGTTGAGCAGGGCCCTCCAATCCGGAGGGCCCTTTTAATTTGTCAAAGCCTGTACAGGTATAAATGAACCTAATGAGCAAGAATTCAACCGGCGTCAGATATGCGGAATTGGACCGCGAAACAAATGAAACGCATATTCAAGTCGTGTTGGACCTGGACGGGGGAACTCGCCGGGACATTCTTACCGGCATCGGGTTCTTCGATCACATGCTCGAACTGTTTGCATTCCACGGCCAAATCGACATTGGATTGGGCGCAGAAGGCGATCTGGAAATCGACGATCACCATACGGTCGAAGACACCGGAATCGTCATTGGCAAGGCGATACGCGAAGCGCTTTCCAGCGGAGAAGGCATCGCTCGGTACGGCAACGCAACCATTCCTATGGATGAGGCGCTCGTACTTGTATCGATGGATATCTCTGGCCGGGGTCAACTTCATTGGCAAGTCGACTTTAAACGCGAGCGCATTGGCGATCTTGCGACAGAAAACATCCGCGAGTTTTTCCGCGCTCTGACTTCCCACTCCGGCATCACGATGCACATCCGAAAATTAGCTGGAGAGAACGATCATCACGTAGCCGAGGCGATATTCAAGGCATTTGGACTGAGCCTTTACTCGGCAACTCGCGTTAGCGAGCGTCGCAACTCGAACTCGACGAAGGGGAAGCAAGATTGACGGTCGTACTCGACTACGGCATCAACAATCTCCGCTCGGTCGAAAAGGCCATCCAATATTTGGGCCACGAGTGTTCGGTTCAAACTGATCTGTCGAATGCAACCAAGCTGATCATCCCAGGAGTTGGGGCATTTCGCCGTGCAATGGATCAGCTGGCTCCAATCCGCGACAAGCTCATTCGCTTTGCTGCGGATGGGAACCCCATTTTGGGAATTTGCCTGGGCCAACAGCTTTTGTTCGATTCCAGCGAGGAGTTTGGTGAGACGGCCGGACTGGGCCTCATCCCCGGAAAAGTTAAGCTTCTGCCAAGCGACAAAGGGCTAAAGGTTCCCCACATGGGATGGAGCAAAGTCTCTTTCCGCCCAGAATCGCCGCTGGCAACGGAACTCCGCCGCGAGGATCGCATGTTTTTTGTTCATTCGCTTTATACCGATTGTGATGATGCGACCGATGTGGAAGCGTGGTGCGATTATGGAGTGCGGTTTCCCGCGGCGGTGCGGCACAAGAATATCTTTGGAGTTCAATTTCATCCTGAAAAGAGTGGTCAGGTCGGTTTGCAGTTGCTGAGAAACTTCCTGTTATGTTAATTTTTCCGGCGATCGACTTACGCGAAGGAAAATGCGTGCGCCTCACTCAAGGTGACTTTAGTAAGGAGTCGATTTACTCCAACGATCCCGCGACGGTGGCACGAGATTTCGCCGAAAGTGGGGCCGAATGGATTCACATCGTCGATTTGGATGGGGCCAAAGCCGGTAAACCACTGCAGTGGGACATCGCCAGTTCGATTGCGCAGTCCGTTGGTACACAAATCCAACTTGGGGGGGGATTTCGCCGAAGCCCCGATGTTGAGAATGCACTCGAAGGCGGGATTCGGCGCATTGTATTGGGATCCAAACTGATTGGTGACAGGAGCGAAATTGCAGAGATTCTGAAGCTTTTCGGAGCAAAAGTAGCCGCCGGACTGGACTGTAGGAATGGAAAAGTGTCCATCGGTGGATGGGTCGAGGATTCTGGACTGGACATCCTCGACGTCGCAAAGGATTTGGAGCAACTTGGCGCTCAGCGTCTGATCGTCACAGATATCAACACCGACGGCATGTTGTGCGGCCCAAATTTGTCATTGCTTGAATCGGTCGGAAAATCGGTCAGTTTGCCGATCATCGCAAGCGGGGGAATCTCCTCTTTGGCGGACCTGGTGGCGCTCAAACAAACTGGCCGGATCGAGGGGGCCATCATTGGCAGAGCACTCTACGAAAAGCGGTTTACACTTGAGCAGGCAATTCAAGCGATTCGATAGGTCCATTGCCCGCAGGTTCATAGAACCCGTCTTATAATGCAATCGGTCATGGTTCTTGCCAACATCGAAGAAGTTATATTTGCCTTCATTCCAATCGTGGTGTTCATGGTTCCGATCATTGCAATCCTGACGCACCACCAACGCAAAATGGCAGAATTGATTCACCGTGCTCCCCAGGCCCTTCCAAGCCCCGAAGTGGAGGCCCTTCGCCGTGAAGTCCAAGATCTCAAAGCTCTGATTCACCAGCAGACAATTGCTTTGGACAATGCCAGAAAGCTCGAGGAAACGGTTCGTTCTTGATGGAAGCGACGCTAATTCCAATCGTTCTAGGTGGGATCACTCTACTAACTCCTATTGTCTGGATCTTGACTAGGCACCAGCAGAAAATGACTCAAATGATGCAGGAAGGGAGCATTCGGCAGGCGGGAGTTGCGGATGCCTCAGTTCAGCGAGAACTGGCCGCAATTCGTGAGGTCCTCAATCAACAGACCATTGCACTCGATAATTTGTCGAAAGCCCAATCGGAACTGAAAGCCAGCATGACCTCAGAAGAACTCGCTCAGCGCGTCGGGTAAGGGAGCCGGAGCAATATTGGGAAAATGGCCCGCAAAGACCCATGAATATCCTTGACTAACAGGGACGATCCTGGTACTCTAATTGTTCGCGCAAATTTCCCCGGAGGACTGAGTGAGAACAATTCAGCCATCCTCGAAGAGAATCGGCCGGTTCCTCGAGGTACCAAATCTTATCGAGCTTCAGCTTAACAGTTACAAGTGGTTTCTAGAAGAAGGACTTCCCGAACTTTTCAAAACGTTTTCTCCCATTTGGGATTTCACCCAAACCAATTATATTGAACTCGTCAGCTTTACGCTAGGCGAACCGAAATATTCCATCCAAGAATGTCGAGACCGCGACATGACCTTCGAGGCGCCGATCAAAGCGATCGTTCGCTTTGGCGGCAAAGATCGTGAAGTCATCGAGTCTGAGGTTTATCTAGGCGATCTTCCGTTGATGACGGACAAAGGCACGTTCATCATTAACGGGCGAGAGCGAGTTATCGTCAGCCAGTTGAGCCGATCTCCCGGTCTGTACTTCGAAGAAGGCGTGGACAGCGCGATGCAGGTCATCGTGTCGGCTCGCATTATCCCGAATGAAGGGCCGTGGTTAGAGGTCGAGTCGGATGCCAATTTCGTAGTCCGCACGCAAATCAGCCAGACGAAAAAACTTCCTTTGACTCAATTGATCAAGGCGCTTTACGGCTTTGAGAAGGGTCGCGGACGGTCGTACATTCCTCTTGAGAAGTGCGCGGGCAAGCGGGTCGTCGAGCCAGTTATCGACACCGAAACCGGTGAAGTGCTGCTTGAGGCTGGAAAGATCCTCGATGCAGATGCGATAGCAGCGCTGTCCGAAGAGATTCGCAAGCAAACAGCTTTCGTCGAAACTCCACTCGGAACGAACGAGGAGATCCTTCGCCTGTTCGATGAGATCGTTACCCTCGAGAATCCGACGATGGACGACCTCATCGGCAAGCGAACGCTGGAAGATTTTCTCGATGAGAATGGCGAGCTGATCATCCGTGCCGAGGAGAAGATCGAGCGCGAAACCGCGAAGAAAATTGAGTCGATGAACCTGCCGAGTCTGGTGGTTCGCGACATTTTGGGTCTGGTCGAAGCAACTCTCGAACAAGATCCGACCTCAAACACCCGGGAAGCGCTCCTCGACATCTACAAGCGACTGCGACCCGGCGAAGCCGCTAACGAAGAAGCGGCTCGACAGTTGGTTTACGGTCTGTTCTTCGATGTCAAGAGATACGATCTCGGAAAGGTCGGCCGGCGGTTCCTCAACCAGAAGTTGGGAATCCATGTGCCGCTCGACGTTCGTAATCTGACCGCCGAAGATCTGGTCAACCTCTTGAAAGCGATGCGGCCGTACGTGCAGCGCGAAGCTGAGCGCGACGACATCGATGACCTGAAGAACAAGCGTGTCCGAAGCGTCGGCGAATTGTTGCAGAGCCAATTGCGACTTGGATTCGTGCGAATGGAGAAGGTCGCTCGAGAGAGAATGACCTCCACGGATCAAGAGAACCTGCTGCCCGGCATCATTTTGTCGGTCAAGCCGGTGAGCGCATCCATTAAGAGTTTCTTTAGCAGCAACCAGCTTTCGACGTTCATGGATCAGACGAACCCGCTTTCGGAGATCACGAACAAGCGGCGCCTTTCGTCCCTGGGCCCGGGCGGACTGCAGCGAACCAGCGCAAAGCTCGAAGTTCGCGACGTCCACCGATCGCACTACGGGCGAATCTGCCCGATCGAGACTCCAGAAGGTCCGAACATCGGTTTGATCAGCCAGCTCACTTCTCATGCGCGAGTCGATGAGTTCGGCTTCATCATGACCCCTTATCGGCAAGTCAAGGACGGCATCGTCACCGACGACATCATCTACATGACGGCTCAAGAGGAGACCGGGCAAATGGTTGCTCCGGCTGACGTTGAGACCGATGAGAATGGTTTGATCACCACTGAGCGGGTGCAATGCCGATCCGCCGGTGCGGACGTCGGAGGCGCAAGCTATCCGATCGTTCGACGAGATCAAGTCCAGTTGATGGACGTTTCCCCGGTGCAGATCATTTCCGTGGCAACCGCGCTCATCCCGTTCCTGGAGAACGATGACGCGAACCGGGCCCTGATGGGCGCCAACATGCAACGGCAAGCCGTGCCAACCCTGCGGTCCGAACGACCGCTGGTGGGTACAGGATACGAGCGAGTTGCCGCCGTTGACTCTGGCGCAGCCGTGGTCGCCCGGCGACCGGGAACGGTCGAGTACGTGACCTCGCAAGAGATCAGGATCAAATCGGACGCAGGCGAAGTGGACCGGTATGAACTGATGCACTTGGTTCAGAGCAATAAATCCACCTGTTTCACCCAACGGCCGATCGTTATGCCTGGCCAGCGCGTATTGCAGGGCGATCCGCTTGCCGATGGAGCCTGCTGCGACCGTGCGGAACTGGCGCTTGGTAAAAACGTGCTTGTTGCGTTTATGCCGTGGAACGGTTACAACTACGAAGACGCGATCCTCATCTCCGAGCGAATGGTTAAGGATGACGTTTACACGTCCATCCACATCGAGCGGCATGAGACCGAGGCGGTCGACACCAAGCTTGGACCGGAAGAAATCACTCGCGACATTCCTAATGTCGGAGAAGACGCGCTAAAGGATCTGGACGAGAACGGAATTATCCGGATTGGAGCTGAAGTCCGACCGGAAGACATTCTGGTTGGAAAGGTAGCGCCGAAGGGTCAAGTGGAAATGACCGCCGAAGAGCGACTTATCATTGCAATCTTCGGTAAGAAGGCGGAAGAGACGCGGGACGTCTCACTTCGATTGCCTCACGGTGAAAAGGGAACGGTCGTGGACGTCAAGGTCTTCAGCCGCTACAAATACCTTTGCCAGAACTGCAATCACGTCTATAAAGAATCCAA
>DATFHI010000238.1:0-4879 GCA_035248525.1 Fimbriimonadaceae bacterium
CTGGAACCTGGTAGCCCTTACTTCGGGTTGACCACGTTCGGCGCGGTTCCGGTCTCCTTGAACTCCTTCACGATGCGGATGGTTTCCAGAGCCACGGCTTCTTGTGCCTGGTCGGTAGAGGCTCCAATGTGGTGCGTGCAGTAGACGTTGGGATTGTCTTTGAGGGCTCCTTGGTAATCCCCTTCAGATCCGGCTGGTTCATCGGCAAATACATCCAGCCCGGCGCGAATACCCTTTTCCTCGATTGCCTTAATGAGGGAGACCTGGTCGACCACCTCTCCCCGACTGGTGTTCACGAAGAGGCTCCCGGGTCGCATACGCGAGAAGAAATCCGCTCCCAGCGAATTCTTTGTTTCAGGCGTTAACGACACGTGGACGGAAACGATGTCGCTCTTTTCCGCCAACTCCTCCAGGGAGTTGGCTTGCGCGATGCCAAGCTTCGTGAAATCCTCGGGTGACATGTGCCGGGAATAGGCGGCTACGTTCATCCCAAACGCCTTTGCGCGCGGGACCATCTCTTTGCCGATCGTTCCCATTCCCACGAGCCCAAGAGTTCTGCCGAAAATTCCCTTGGCCTTTGAAAATCGCTTCTTGTTCCACTTTCCCGAGCGGAGCTCGGCGACATTGTCGGGGATATTGCGGTCCAACGCCAAGATCAATCCGAACGCAAGTTCGGCAACCGCTTGACTGTTCTTGCCCGGGCAGTTGGTGACCAAGATATTTCGGTTGCTGGCGGCGGCGACGTCGATCGTGTTGTATCCCGCCCCGGCGCGGACGATTAACTTGAGGTTCGAGCCCTCCATGTTGGCCCCGGAGACTTTGGTCGAGCGGACGACCAGCGCCTCGGCGCCGCTATCTCGTATGGCTTGGCCAAGCGATTCATCGGCTAAGTCAGGTTGATAGAGAACCTCGACCCCCAACGCCTTCAATCCATCCAGACCGATCTGCTCGAACTTGTCCGCAACCAATACCTTCATCGGAGGACAAGTTTATCCCAGGCGAGAACAATCGGGAACTGTCCTCATTTTCGGGTCCGTATTCCCTTGTGGTTAATACAATCACTGGACCGTGTGCTCATCGTGCACGGTCATTTTTTTATGACCGGACCCTCGGCAAGGTATCATTTTCTCTCGCGCCGGGGTGGCGGAATGGTAGACGCGGTGGTCTCAAACACCACTTGGGTTAAACCAGTGAGGGTTCGAGTCCCTCCCCCGGCACCAAGCCAACTTTCGACCTCTTCCTGGCCGCCAAGCGCATCCAATGCGCCTCGAAGATCATCCATCGCCGCATCGACCGCGACGCCTACGTTTTCCAGCGGACCCGTTTCGGTTTCTCCCGCCAGACTGTCCACAATGCCACGGGCATCGCGGAGGTCGTGCAATGCGTCGTTCACCACGTCGATGAGCTTTTTGCGGCGAACCTCCAACTTGTCGGCGGGTTCCTGAGAATTGGGTTCGATGGCGGCTTCTTCCGCCAAATATTCACCGGCGCTGTCGATCGAGTCCTCCACGTCCTCCAGCGATTCCTTGATGTCGATGCTGGCGGCGTTGGAGGCTTTGGCAACTTTCAGCGCTTCCTCGATGGAATCGAGTCCGGCGTTCATTTGGTAAATGCCGCTGCGAACCCGCTCGAAGGTGGAGGGTTTATTGGACAGTTGTGGAGGCGGAGCATCGCCGGTTGCCACGCTTTTGGCACAACCAGCCACCAAAAAGACAGCCAGGGATAGACCCAAGAAAGCGCGCATGAATGCGAAATGTACCCGCCCAACCGCGTAGAATCCAGTCATGTCCGCTTTGGTCGCCATGCTTCTTCTTTCTCAACAGACGGATGCCGTCGATCCAATGCGCCTACCGATTGGAAGTCGTGGAGAAGTACGAGTCGATCTCGGGCAACTCGTCTCCACCAAATCCGGGAAATCGGCAACGGTGGCCGACATCGCGGCTGCGGCCGGCGGAATGTCTTATGTGTTTGTTGGCGAAAATCATGCCACCAAACCTCATCAACAGATGGAAGCCGACATTGTGAAAGCGCTTGTTGCTCGGGGTCGGAGAGTTGTGGTTGGGCTCGAGATGTACACCCGTCCGAAACAGGATTGGCTTGATCAGTGGTCGACGGGGCAACTATCCGAATCGGACTTTCTCGAAAAGAGCGAATGGAAAACTCAGTGGGGATTTCCATTTGAGTTTTACCGGCCTGTCTTCGAGGTCGCCCGGGAGAATAAGGTCCCGATGGTGGCATTGAATGTTCCGCGCGACTGGGTTCGGCAAGTTGGCCGTCAAGGCTTTGCCGGGCTTACGACCGAACAACGGCTCCAACTGCCTGCCGACCTGTTTTTGGGGAATCAAGATCACCGTAACGTGTTCCAGGGCTTAATGGGTGGACACCCGATGACGGGTACCCAAGGTGAAAACATGTATGCCGCCCAGGTGCTGTGGGATGAGGGCATGGCGGATACCGCGATGAAATGGATGGACCGTTATGGCGACAAGAACACGGTGTTTGTAGTCTTGGCGGGTTCCGGGCACGTTATGTATCGCCAAGGCATCAACTACCGTATCCAGCGGCGGACAAAGAAGTCCGGAATCACCGTGGTGATGGGCCAGGCTAAGGAACCCTCGCAAGTTGCCAAGGGAATCGGGGACTTCGTGTATCTCACCGAGGGCGCGGAGTAGAGCCTACTGACCTTCTTCCAGATACGGCTCTCTCAGCTTGACCGGCTCTTCGGAGTTCTTGCGCAGCTTGATATTGAGCATCTCCACCAAAACGGCAAACGCCATTGCGAAGTAGGTGTAGCCTTTCGGAATGGGCTGCCCACACGCCTCGGCTACCAAATTGACGCCAATCAAAACCAGGAACGATAGCGCCAACATTTTGATGGTGGGGTGCCGCTCGACAAACTTTGAAATCGTTCCGGCGAAGATGAGCATGAATCCGACGGCAAGGACAACGGCCCAAATCATGACTCCCAGTTGGTCGGCCATTCCGACTGCGGTTATGACCGAGTCTAGCGAGAAAACCACGTCCAGAACCATGATTTGGATAAGGACCCCTGCCATCGTAGCGACGCCCTTTGAAACTCCGTGGCCTTCATCGCCTTCCAACTTCAAATGGATCTCCTTGACCGACTTCGAAATGAGGAATAGTCCGCCTCCCCCCAAGATCAAATCCCGCCAGGAGATTTCCCGAACCTCCGCGAGGTGCCTAAGAGCTTCTTGAGTGGCGTCAGGAGCAGCAACAGGGAAGGGCAGCGTGAACACCGGGTGGGTAGCGCTCTTCACCCAGTTGATCGACATGAGAAGCAAAATTCGGGATACGAGCGCCAGCAGCAAACCAAGTTGCCTCGCCTTGGCCTGCTGAGATTCGGGCAACTTATTCGACAGGATCGAGATGAAGATGATGTTGTCGATCCCCAGGACGATCTCCAACACCAGAAGCGTAACTAGCGCCATCCATGCGCTCGGCTGTGTGACCCAGTCAATTAAGTGCATTGCCTACTCCAAACGGGCAAGTTGTACCCGGGGTTGCAGATTGCTCGTTAGTTGGGCGGGTTAAGCTTCCAGGCTCCTGACACCGTTTTGCCTCCGACTTCGACCTCGACGGTATAGTCGCCTGCTTCCAGATATTTCGGCCGCTCGGATTCGTATGGATCCTTGATCGCTTCGGCCCCTGTCTTGGGCTTGGTAGGGGCTGCCGAGCCGGGTTTGCCAGGAGTAATGAGCAAACTCATGTCCGCGAAGTTGTAACCCTTCAACGCATCCACGGCCACCTCTTTAACCACCTTGCCGGCCTTATCCTTCAACCGGATCGTAGCCTTGCCTGGCGTCAACGTCCAAAACGTAATCTTGATCGGTGGAACATTCTGATCTTCGGTGCTCCATTCTCCGCCGGGATAGTTGTAACCCCAGTTTCGAGCCCGCCGGATATCCGCCAATGGCCAAAGTTTGATTGGAGTGGAGCGCAGATCGGAGTCCACTTCGTAGACCATCTGCAACGGAAGAACCCACGCGCTTCGGGCATGCGATGCGATCACCAGCTCATTGTCTCTGGGTTGCACCACCAGGTCGTGAACGGGCGTCGTCATGAGTCCACCGTGGAGTGTCTCCCACGACTCGCCATCGTTGAAGGAGACGTAAACCCCCAGGTCGGTACCGACGTACAGCATGCCTCGGTGGTTTGGATCTTCACGGATGACGTTGATCGTTTCAGCGGGCAGGTTCCCTACGATCGATTTCCAAGTCTTCCCGTAGTCCGTCGATTTCCATAGGTAGGCGGAGAAGTCGTCTTCCCGGTAGCCGCTCTGCGAGCAGTAAACGGTGCCTTTGTCCCACTTGCTTGCCACGACGCGGCTCACCCATTTATTGGGCTGTGGAGTGGGGATGTCAGTCCACTGGAAACCGCCGTCTCGGGTGACCTTGACGGTTCCGTCGTCGCATCCCGCATAAAGCAATCCGAATTGGAGCGGACTTTCGCTGAGATCTTTGATCGTGGAGAAAGGCACGTCGCCATTCGGGCGGTTCTTCGTGATGTCTTCGGAAATGTCCACGTAGCTCCGACCGGAGTTCATAGATCTGTGTACCTTTTGCGAACCCAAGTATATGATATCCGGATGATGGGTCGAGATAATAATGGGCGAAACCCAGTTGTATCTCAAGCCTTGACCAGCAGCACGGGCGCTCCATCTTTCATTCGTTTTCTGGTTTAAACCGCTATGGGCGCCGAATTGGGAAGCGACGAAAACAATATCGCCGCCATCTCTTGGGTCGACCGCCACTGCGCTTCCATCGCCCCCGCCAATCGAGGTCCAACCGCTGCTTCGGAATCCACTCCGCGTGGACGGACCGCGCATTGTGCCGTTATCTTGGAGTCCGCCGTAGATGTT
>DATFHI010000239.1:0-10262 GCA_035248525.1 Fimbriimonadaceae bacterium
TGCTCCGCCGCATTGTTCACCAGTAAATCCAATCTGCCGAACTTGTCGACTACCGCCTTAATCGCTGAACGACAGAACTCTTCACTGCCAATGTCGCCCGGGATGAGCATTGCTTCGCGCTCAAAACTGCGAATGCCGTCGGCAGTTTCTTCCGCATCGCCATGCTCGTTCAAATACACGATCGCGACGTCCGCGCCTTCGCGGGCAAAGGCCAAGGCAACTGCACGGCCGATTCCGCTGTCGCCCCCGGTTACGACCGCAACTTTGTCCTTCAGTCTTGCACTGGGTTGAACCTCTTTGTCCAGAGAAACCGGTCGTGGACGCATTTCTGACTCCAAGCCCGGCTGACGATTCTGTTTTTGAGGCGGTTGTTCGGTCGGGTGATTCTTGGTCGACGTCGGCATAACGCTTCATTTGACTGAAGGGTCGCCATATTTCGGTGAAGATTTAGGTCGATTTTGCCCAGGGAGCGGATAACCTAAGCGAGGAATGTCAAAGAAGCTCGATCGACGTGAGTTCATGGCGGCCGCCGGAGTCGCTGGAGCTGCCCTAGCTACCCAATCTTTTGCAATGGATCAAAAGCCCAAGCTCACAAAGGCAGCCGCCAAAGGGGCCAAGTCTGCCGCTGACCTCGCTACCCCAAAACTCGACCGAGTTCGGGTCGGCTTTATCGGAGTGGGCGCGCGCGGCAGCGGGCACGTAGTGCAAATGATGGCCCTCGATGGCGTGGATGTGGTGGCTATTTGTGACAACCACGTTCCAAGCGCCGACGCCAGTGCGAAACGCGTGAAGGAAAAGACCGGCAAAGATCCCGCCCTTTACACCCGCAGCGAAACCGACTACAAGCGGATGTTGGAGCGGGATGACATCGACATCGTAATTATCGCGACTCCCTGGAAATGGCACACGCCGATGGCCACGGATGCGATGAAGGCGGGCAAGCATGCGTTCGTCGAGGTTCCCGCAGCATTAACCGTGGACCAGTGCTGGGAGTTAGTGGACACTTCCGAAGTCACGCAGAAGCACTGCATGATGATGGAGAACGTCAACTACGGGCGAGAAGAGTTGATGGTGCTTAACATGTGCCGGCTTGGCGTATTTGGCGAGCTGCTGCACGGCGAAGCCGCGTACATCCACGATCTTCGCGGCCAGATGCACGAAATCGAGCATGGCACCGGATCTTGGCGAACTTATGAGTACGTCAAGCGCAATGGAAACCTGTATCCAACTCATGGCCTTGGTCCAGTCGCTCAATACATGAACATCAATCGCGGCGACCGGTTGGACTACATGTCATCGGTCAGTTCTCCGGCGCGGGTTCGTGAGATATACGCCCGTGAACACTTCCCCGAGGGCCATGAGCGGCGCACCCTGAAGTTCAAAGCGGGAGACATCAACACCACCATTGCAAAGACGGTCAATGGCAAAACGTTGATGATCCAGTGGGATGAGCAACTTCCCCGACCCTACACCCGGCTAAATCTGATTCAAGGCACCAAGGGAGTTTGGGGCGGATTCCCGGATCGAGTGGTTGTCGAAGGCATGACCAAATCGACAGAAGAGTGGGTTGAAGGGGAAGACTTGAAGACTTTCTACGACAAGTACGACCATCCCCTTTGGAAGCGCGTGGGCGAAGAAGCCAAGCGAATGGGCGGCCACGGCGGAATGGACTTCGTGATGCTGTGGCGGATCGTTTACTGCCTGCGCAATGGCTTGCCGCTCGACCAAGACGTCTATGATGCGGCGACTTGGTCGGTGATTACGCCGCTATCCGAGTGGTCGGTTGCCAATCGAGGACAATCCATCGACATTCCCGACTTCACGCGCGGAAAGTGGAAAACGATGAAGCCGTTGGGAATCGTTTCCTAAAGATCTTCGGGGTCTGACAATTTGAAGCCGACGGCTTCCATTTGCCAGACCCTTTCCCGAAGCATTGTCCTACCCATCAACGTGAGGGAATAACCCTTACCGAAGCCGTCGCGAGCATTTTCGCTGTTGGTCCGGCGGGGACCCGGGCGCAAATAACCCTTATTGCACAGGGACCAAGCCGCATCCATGTACAGGCACTCCAACTCCACGATCTCGGGACAGTGCTCTTCAACGGTAATGCGCTGGTTCTCCACGATCTCCATCAGCCAGGGGAGATAGAGATCGTAATCATGGGATTTCTCTACGATCCTTCGTTCGCGCTGGGCGAGATTCTCCACAATGAAGTCCAGGATGTAGTCCTCCGCTTCTTGGAGACTACGAGCAAGCCGGCCACGGCAGTCTTCGAACATATTTGATCCTCACCTATAGAATAGGACGAATGGCCGGCAATGTGAAGCGGGATCAAACCTAACGAAATGCAGTAGCTGGGACTACCGACCGGAAGGGAGACGATTGCGAACTCTAAATCCATAGTTGAGATATGGAGTTCACAAGTAAGTCCAGTCGACCGAGCAACGCCGAAGCGGATAGCCATGTGTCGTGGTGGGTGGTCGGACTGATTCTCTTGGCATGCGTATTTATGCTCCAAATGGAATCGGGTCAAACCGCAAGCGCGGCCCGTGCGGGAGCAGAGAAATTCTCCGGCTTAAGCCAGGCTTGGCCGCCGGAACATCCACGAAAACAGTAGGCCAATTCCCACCAAGAAGGCCAGGATCACGGCATAACCGAGGATTCCGGGCATGGACAGCCCGGCGGACGCCGACCCTACAAGAAACAGAGCCAACAAGCCCCAAGCAAGTACCAGCTTGCCGATAACCTTCGTCTTGTTGTCCCCGCGCTTGGCGGCATCCAGCAGGTATGGGTTGCCGCACTTTTCGCACACGATTGCGGAAAGCGGATTTTCGTGGTTGCAGGCCCGACAAATCATGTGATCCGCCATGAGGGGAATATTGCCCGCCTGCCGCATCCACATTTTGACCTTCGCGTCCTCATCCCGAAATTGATCTCGGAGTGATCGCTGGGTTACCGCATCTCTCTCGCTGGAGATCGTGTCCAAAGTCGCATTCGCGATTGCGATTGCGTGGTGCACCATTCCCTGCGAATGAAGCGCCTTGGCCACCTCCAACTTGCTCGCGAAGTTGTCCGGTCGCTGGGCCAATGAGCGGTAGGAGTTCTCCAAACGTTCCACATCGAATGAGTTCAGGTCCGCTTTGTCCAATTGGTTGAGCATAAACGGGAAAAAGGCCATCAAAGTTATGGCCACAATCAGGACTACGGCCGGAATCGCGGGATGCGGGGGACGCACCGTAAGGAGTAAAACTCCCAGCAATCCGATCAAGGAACCGAGCCCCATCGCGACCGGAACGTCGCCGTCGATCATCTTGTATACGATCAGCAACGCCGCGATCCCCAAAACGACGCCCGCGCAGACGGCAATTAGTAGCCCGCCGACCATCTCATCTAGTCCACCCAACCCATCACCTCATTTTCAGGGACGCGCAGGGTCGGGAGTTCGGTTCAAGGCTAAGATTTGGATCAAATGAGGGGAACCCGGCTTGCGTATTCTTCGAGAATCGCCTGCGCCTTTGGTTCGTGTTCCACCAGCCTTTCGAATAGCCGAATTTGGACCATGGCCCGGACTTTGTTCAAATCATCTGGGTCGCCCGGGCCAAGCTTGAAGTAGGTGTCGCCACGCAAATAATCCGCGAGGAATCGGACTCCCAGTTCCAGCGCGATCACCTGAACCGCACGGGGAATCAATGCGATTTCTTCCGGCGTTGGAGTTGCCGCTGTGCTTAAGAAACCTTCCAGGACGGCGGCATATACGTCTTCATCGACCTGCACTTTCTCCAGATCCCGCTCCTTCTCTCCGGCAACGTTGACGAGTGAGCGGACCATGTCGCCCCAATCTGCCAACCAGGTTAGGGGCATGATGGTATCCAGGTCCACCAGCGACATGACCCGGCCGGTAACCGCATCGAATAGGAAGTTTTCAATCTTCGTATCGCCATGAATTGCAGTGGTTCGTATTTGCCCCAGGTCGCGGGCATGCGAGAGGGATAACGCCAAATCCCGATTGTGGAGAGCCGTTTGGATAAAGGGTTGAAGCTCGGGGTCATTCAATCGCTCAACCCGTTTCGCTTCATAGCACGAACACATGTAGTGCTTCTCGGTCGCCGCCCGGACCTCCGGCTCGCTAGGGAGCCGGTGCTCAACCTGTTCCAGTTGTCGACAACCCTCCAATGCGCAGTCCAGTTGATCGAAGTAGATGCGCGTGTTCCGGTAACCGGGAAGAGCCGTTTGGACGGTGCCGGCATCGATCGAATCGGTGAGATCGTGGTAAATCGCCAAGCCGCGGCCAACTTCGTAAGCCGCTTCGGTTCGGCGATGATCCGGTAGCTCGGATAGCGACTTGTAGCTGACGGTGCCCTCGATGTACTGCATCATCCGCCAGATTCCACGGTCCTCATGGAAGAGTCGCCCATCTTTCGAGGGCACCAATTCCGGTACATGCCAACCGGTCTCCGCGCCGAGTCCCTGATGAATGGCTTGCTTCTGCGCCTCAATCGAGGCGATCATGCCGGTCATCACACGGTCCGCGAGGGGGAACACGTCGGGATTGACACGCTGGAGCAGATACGGCCTTTTCTCGATCCCGGCGGAAATGAGAAGCGTATCGAGATTGATGTTGCCCCGTCCCTCGAAGAATTCGATCTCGAATGGCGACTCGATATGAAAGTTTTCGGCAATGCGCCGCGCGTCATCGAGAGAGAGCATTGGACCTCAGAGAGTATAGCAAAGGACGGGTTGCAGCAGCGAATCGCACCCGTTCAACAGCTTTATTCCAGGCGAAAATCAAAGCGGTACCGGGTTCCTTTCTGGGTATCCAGACGGAAGAGATCATTTTCCGCCGATACGCGCTCCATTGGCTTCGATCCCGCGAAGAGCCTCGCTTCGCCGGCTGCGCAGATGAACTTCAGCGGCCCGCCGACCTTTGATAATGCGGTTGCCGATTTTATTTCCCCGTCTTTCCAAACCACGTTCCACTCAAAACCACCGCGTGACATCAATCCCTTGAACGATCCCGTCGGCCACGCCTTAGGAAGTGCGGGCAGGAGTCGGATGAAATCTTCATGGGACTGGATCAACATCTCCGCAATCCCCGCTGCGCCGCCGAAATTACCGTCGATCTGGAACGGTGGATGGTCATCCCAAAGGTTGGGCAACGTGGACTTGGCCAGGAGTTGCTGGACGTTTTCATGTGCGCGCTCTCCGTCGCGGAAACGAGCGAAGAAGTTGATAATCCAGGCACGCGACCAGCCCGTATGGCCTCCGCCATGGCTTAGGCGATATTCCAAAGACTTCTTCGCGGCCGCAACCATGGCTGGGTTAGAGGATTCGGTGAAAATGTATGACGGATGGATGCCGAACAGGTGGGACATGTGGCGGTGGCCTGGTTC
The DNA here is from genome assembly GCA_035248525.1 of Fimbriimonadaceae bacterium. GTDB lineage: Bacteria > Armatimonadota > Fimbriimonadia > Fimbriimonadales > Fimbriimonadaceae > 55-13. Next base: position 5,391 of record DATFHI010000239.1, read on the forward strand.
GGCCTCGCCGTATTCCTCTGCCCATTCCATCAGGCGGCCATCGGATCCGACCCGCGGCATTGCCAGGTCGGCTAGGGCAGTACGAACTCGGTCGGAGATTCCATCGCGCACTTTCAAAATCTCTTGTGCTTCCAACAAATCCCGGAAGACCGTGGCGACGATCTCCTGGTCCATCGAATTCCCCATTGCCGCATTGAGAGATTTCCCGTCGAACAGATAGCTGTTCTCGGGCGACGTGGAGGGTCCGCTAACCAGCTTGCCCGTGTTTGGATGCCGAACCAACCAACCCAGGTAGAACTCCGCGCACTCCCGTAGAAATGGATAGGCACGCTTTTGGAGGAATTCCTTGTCGCGGGTGAAGCGGTAGTGCTCCATGAAATGCTGACTGGTCCAACCGGCGCCGTGGGGCCAGAGCCCCCAAACGGTATTGCCGGACAGCGCCGCCCACATTGGGCCGTCGGTGACATGACCAAGAGCAATTCCGCGCGATCCAAGCGTTTTGGCGAGGTTGGTCATCGACGGACTCAGCATTTCCATCAGGTCGAATAACGGCTGGTGGCATTCGGACAGGTTGCCAACCTCTGCAATCCAGTAGTTCATCTGCAGATTGATGTTCGTGTGATAATCCGCATTCCACGGCGCTTTCATGTGCGGATTCCAGACGCCTTGCAGATTGGCGGGCATGTCCCCCGGACGCGAGGACGCGATCAGCAAATATCTTCCAAATTGAAAATAAAGCGCTTCCAGATTGGAGTCCGTGGCGCCCGCTTTGACTTTGTCCAACCGTACGTCGGTAGGTTCGGTGGAACCCGGGCCCAAGTCGAGATCGACCCGCTCATACAGGGTCCGATGCGATTGGACGGCCCTCTCCTTTAAGTCAGCGAGCGATCTCCTCGATGCCGTCGCCAGTGTTCGATTCGCAGATTCCTTGAAAGCTGAATCTTTGCGGTAGTCGGTGGAAATCGCCACCAGAATCGTAGCTTGGGAAGCGTTGCGGACCCGAATTCCCCGGCCCGAGATCTCCTCCGCACCATCGCTTTTGATCTCAGCCACTCCAAAAAAACGTGTGCCAAGGTGGTCGTTCACCGGATAACCCGCCTGCCCGCTCAGGGTGATTTGGCTCCCGGGACCGTAGTCAGTGAAGCCGCCGGATTCGCGGTTCATGTCCACGACGAATTCCAAGCCGCCTTTCTTGCTTGCCGATAGGGAAACGACGGCAACCTGGTCAGGGAATGAAACAAAGACCTCGCGTCGGTACTGGACCCCGGCAACCGAATATGTAGTCGTCGCTACTCCCGTGGAGAGGTCCAACTCGTGGCGATAATCTTCCGGCAGGTAGTTCGAAATTAAACGGACTTGCGAGGCCATGCTTCCCGGCCCCGACCGGTTGGTCGCAATGATTGCCAAGATATTTCTCCCTTTCCGGAGGCGTCCCGCGATGCTAAAGGAATAAGGGATGTCCCACTCGACCGTCTGCCCAACCAACGTTCCATTCAGATAGATCTTGGAGCCATCGTCGATCGGACTGAGCTCGAGGGTTTGGTAGGAGTCTGGGTCATCCAGAGTGAACTCGGTTCGGAATGCGACGGTTTGGTGTTCGGGAATGAGGAGATCGCCTCGCGGCCAGCCTGAGTCGTCGAAATCCAACCGCTCCATCCCCTCTCCGGCGACCATTCGCCGCCAGTTTCCAATCTCCAAAGTCTTCGGATGAGGCAAGCCGGGTAGCTCCATGGAAATCCATAGATCGCCAAATGGCTGGTAGCTGCGAGTGCCTTCATGCTCGGCCATGACCCGCGCTTGCAGGAGCGCCTGCGCTTCGGCGTTTTTGCCTTGGAAAAAGAGCGTTCGGGCTTCTCGGATCGCCGCCGCGGAATCCGGCGGCTGAACCGGGGTGGGTGGGCCGCACCAAATGGTGTCCTCGTTCAGCAGAACCCGCTCTAGTTGGACCCCTCCAAAGGACATCGCGCCGATCCTTCCGTTGCCCAAAGGCAGCGCCTTGGTCCAACCCGAATGATCGCGCTGGCCAGGTTCTTTGCTTCCAGTGGGAGCCGGTTGCCGGTACCAGAGTTTTGCTTCGGCATTAACTGCTGAGCCCATATATGGGTGGAGCATACAACGCCGCACTTAAAAAGTGACGCGTTCGTTCTGTTCCCGATTGTAGAAGATGGTCTTTGCGTCACCTTCTACGGAAATAATCCCCCAGATCGGTTGGTCCACATCGACGACGCGCCGAAACAAGTTGCGGATGGAATCGTCCGCGGCTTGATTCACAAAGATCCTAACTCTTTCGTAGGCCAGGTTGTAGACCTTACTGCCACGAGGAAACTTGGTGCCGACGGCTTTCCCCTTGTTTTCTTGAAGGAAAGCTTTCTTAATCGTCTTGTTGTCAGTTTGTGTTAGAACCTCGACCATATAAGCGGCATCAGAGTACGGCACCCAATCCTGGGTCTTATAGGTGCGGTCAGCCTGCTGTTTCCAAGCTTCAATTGCTCGAAGACGATATTGCTTTTCATCCACATCCAACAACCGATCATATTGTCTTTCGACTAGTCTTGCTCCCAAGGCAGTTGCCAATGACTCCAGGAATTCTCCCTCGCTTGCCTTCACCACGGATAATCGCAAATGAACCCCTTCGAAGAATCTGTGTGCTTTCAAGGGTTTGCTCAAGCTCAATCCCTGGATGTCCTCGATTGTTATGGACTCAAGTTTGGTTGTATGAGCGGTTATCTTTCCGTCTGAGATCTCGATCTGCTTTGCGGGGCGGTCTTTGAACGATTGAGCATATTCCTTCGCGTTGGCCTTATGGACAAGACCCCATGGAAGCGCAGCAAGACTAACTCCACCATTGAATTTTGGTGCGACCTCCACCTTCAAATAGGCTCTAACGAGCCGCATGAAGTCGATGTCTCGACCCTCGGGAATCTTGCACTTTTTGAAGTGGCCCCCGTCCTGCGACGCGAGCATGACCACTGGCTTGCGGTATTGATTGGCAAGAGCTGCAACTAAGTCGTTATCATTACCGCCCGCGAAGTCAAACGGGGGAACTAAAAACAAGGAAGCAACAAAAAGACTAGTCATCGTCCGGCTCCAGCGTAAGTATGTAAAACGAATATAAGTATATAGAGTTAGTGAACTGGCAGTTGCTCGCTCCTAGAGGGCAAGCGTGGACTCCTTTTACAACTTGCGGAAGTTCACGTCCATCGCTTTCAACCTCGCCAGGTGTAAGGGAAGCGCCTCGGAAAACCTCCCGAAGTCGCGATTTTCTTTTGAACTCCAAGCCACTTCGCTGAGCGCGCAGGCTCGCGGATATGCCATGTATTCCACATGCTTGCCATCCCGGATGTACTCCGTCCAAACCTGGAACTGCACCCCCATCACGTGCTTCGCCTGATCCTGCGTCATCTTCGGCAGGATCGGTTCATACGAGTAAACCTTGTCGAGGGGCAAAAACCCTCCGATCGCCCAAGGCTCATTTTTGGTGTCGCGAGATTGGTAATAGTCCAGGTAGGTGTGCGTTGTCTGCGCCATGACCACGTCATGGCCGCTGGAGACCGCTTCCATCGCTCCCTCATTGTCGAGCCACACCATGAGCGCGGCATTGTCAGCCAGCCCGCCCTCCAAGATCTCGCTCCAGCCAATTAACCGGCGGCCTTTGCTGGAAATGTATTTGTCCATCTGGCCGATGAACCAACTCTGCATCGCCTTTTCATCCTTCAGCCCGAGTTGCTTCATCTTGGATTGGACACGATCGGAAGCTTTCCACTGGGTTTTGGGACACTCGTCGCCGCCAATATGGATGAACTGCCCCGGGAAGAGATCGATGACCTCGTCGATCACGTTTTGCAGGAAGTGGATGGTTGAGTCCTCAGGGTTGAAGACATTCTCGATAACGCCCCACTTGGTCGCCACCTCCAATTGGGTAGTGGGGTTGTTGCCCAACCATGGATAGGATGCAATCGCCGCCTGCGCATGTCCCGGCATCTCGATTTCAGGCACGACGTTCACGAATCGAGCTGTCGCGTAAGCGACGATCTCCCGAATGTCGTCCTGGGTGTAGTAGCCGCCGTGAGGTCGGTTCGTGTACTCGGCCGGGCTGTATTTGGTCATGGTATTTGACCGCCAAGCGCCCACTTCGGTCAATTTCGGATACTGCTTGATCTCGATGCGCCAGCCCTGGTCGTCGGTGAGATGCCAATGGAAGGAGTTCATCTTGTGCAGAGCAAGAAGGTCGATGAACTTCATCACGAACTCTTTCGGCATGAAATTGCGGCACGTGTCGAGCATCCCTCCGCGCCACTTGAAGCGGGGTACATCCTTGATCTCAGCACCCTGGATAATCCATTCATCTCGTCCGCACGGGGCGCTGCGATAAATGTCGGCCGGCAGTAATTGCCGGAGGGTTTGGCTGCCATAAAACAACCCCGCATCGGTGTTGGCTTGGATCAACACCTTGGAATTTCCGACCTTTAGGACATACCCTTCGTCCCCCAAGTCCTTCGCATACCGTCCATTGCGCTTCAGCTCGATCACGTTCGAACTCCCTCCCGAACGAATTTCAAATGGAAAGCCGGTTGCAGGCCGCAGGAAATCTTGGAGAGTGAGGGCGGCTCGCTTTGAATTGGAGACGATCACCGTCCGGTCATTGCAGGTAAAGCTTGTCTCAGTGGCTTTCAGGTCGAGGGGCCGTGGCACAATGGCAATGGGTTGGGCGACGGCCAATCCGGCAATGGCAGCGAGCATTCGCCAAGTTTACGGAAAATCACACCCCGTTTTTTCGATCAAGGCTTCGGAATGTCTTGAATTGAGAATCGAACGGACTTGATGAAGTTGGGTTTGTCCTTCTCCCACTTGCCGTAAGTTATAGCCACGATG
>DATFHI010000240.1:0-5589 GCA_035248525.1 Fimbriimonadaceae bacterium
CGTGCTTTGATATCCTATTCAGCGCAATTTCCGGTAAGTAATAGCTGAATAAATTAGCCAGGTAACTTAACCAGGCTTCAAGAGCATCGCTTTGATGCTTTGAGAAATCTCGCCTACCGAAGTGTCTCCGCTCCTAATTGCCTTCTCCAATTCGTTGCATCGGAAAGCGCCGAGCAAGATGTAAACCGCGACGAACTCAGAGACACCTTCCACCAGCGCTCCATCCGTTTTCGCGGAACGTATGGCCGACTTTACAAATTCGGTGTTTCGTTTTTCCTTTTGAATGAAAGGATGCTCGTCGCTTAATATCTCGGAAAGCTCGCCAACCGCCTCGAAATACGGTTGGCTCTGGGGACCGTAACGAACTTCAATAATTTGGTCGATGAGCGCTGAAAGCCTTTCCCTTGAAGAAAGATTGGCTTCCACGGAAGACATATTTTCATAGGCAGCGTCCGCCGTCTGGCACGCAACCGAGATCGCCAGATCATGCTTTGACGAGAAATGTTGATAGAGGGTGGCCTTTGAAATGCCGACCAGGTTGGCGACGTCGTCCATCGTCATCGCGTTGTAGCCCTTCGAGATCATAAGCTCAGAAGCGGCTTCCAGGATGGTGTCCTGGCGCAGCCTCCACTGCTTCTCCTTAAGGCTCGGTCTCACCGTGTCAGTCATTTCCATAAGCTTCTACTGAGGTGATTCGACGCCTCGTTTCGTTTTCTGTTCGAACTCCTGGGCCAAAGGTCATACATTATGACTGGTTTCTAAACTTACCAGTTTTCTTTTTGGAACTTGTGTCGTATGATTCGAATTGAGGACCGGTAAAGCCGGAGTTAAGGACGATAAGAAATGACCGCAATTGCATTGAGCCCTCGCAACGATGGGCGACCTGAGGAGAGGTTTGAAAGGCTCGTGGAGGGGGTGCGTAAGAAGGCGCTGAGCTTCGCGATGAGCCTCACGCGAAATCGCGCGGATGCGGACGACCTCCTCCAACTCTCGATTCTCAAAGCATGGACGCACTTCGAAGCCTATCAGGAAGACCGGCCGTTCCAGAACTGGCTTATGAAGATCATGATGCGATCTCATCTCGATTCGGTTAGGACGGTCAACCGACGCCCGAAGATGCACTCTCTCGATGCGTTGGTGACCCTGGAAGATGGAGCTGGCCATGCCTATGAGCCCGTCGACCCAACTCCCCTTCCCGACGACCCTTTTACGCAAAACCAGTTACAAAGCAAAGTGGAGCGGGCGCTTAATGATCTTCCCGAGAGCCATCGGCGAATTTTGCTCATGTGCGACACGGAAGGGCTGAGCTACGGAGAGATTGCCGACGCTGAAGGATTGACCGTTCCAACCGTCAGATCGCGTTTGCACCGGGCCAGAAAAATTGTCCGCAAAGCATTGCGCCGCACGATTTAATTCCCCCTGAACCTTGGGCTGATTCCTGCTCGGAGTCAGCCCCTTTTTATGCCAGTGTTGCGCAGAAATGAATCCGGTCGCTCTTGTGTCGAGGCGGGTTCAGGCTGTAGCTGTGGAAGGCTCTGAGGTCGCGAAATCCAGCCCGGCCCAGCATATCGAAAATCTCCTCTTGCTCATAGGCTCTCTGGCGATGGATCTCCGTAAACTCCTGATCCCCTTTCCAGAAATTCATGGTCACCGTAATCATCCGGGACTCGCGGTCCCAATCCCCTTTCCACTGGTAACGCAGGGCTTTGCCTACCTTCAGGTTTTCCTGATCGAACAGTTGTGTCTCGAAGGCATACGAAGTGTTCATATCAAAAATGATCGAGCCTCCCGGATTCAAATGGTCGGATACAGACTTGAAGCAACCCTGCAACCGGGCGGGATCGAGAATGTTGTTCAAGCTGTCAAAGAAGCTGAATGCCGCATCGAATCTGCGACCCAAGTCGAATTTGGTCGCGTCCGCCACGAAATAATCGATATCGAGTTTCTTGCGGGCGGCTTTCTTTTTGGCTTCGCGGATCATCTCCGGCGAGATGTCGATGCCGGTGAGCGTCATCTCCTCGGCCGTTAGCATCTCGCACATCGTCCCGGTGCCGCAGCAAACGTCGAGCACCCGCTTGGGTTTCTGGTTTTGATGACTCAACAGAAGCAGGTAGTAACCCACCCACATGCGGTACGGCACCTGCCGCATGAGTTCGTCATAGTAGGGCGCGACGCTGGTAAATGAATCCGCACTCATTCGCCTATATGACGATTTGCGATTTGGTCGAGCTTGCGATCAACTTTCGCGAGGTACACGAACAGGGCGAACCACAGTAGAACCGGCGGTATCGCCGCGATTAGTCTCCAGTCCATCATCCACCTCCTCTAGATTCAATTCCAAAGTGCCGGCCCGAACTCGCAGCCGGTACATCCAAACCGTCAGCCATACCATAAGCACCAGCACCGCGATCACGACGTACGCGTATTGGCCCTTGATATTCCCCTTCATGATCGAATCGCTTGGATGGAACGATTGGACTTGCGGAAGTCGGGGAAAAACGAAAGTGAGGAACATCGTCGGCAGGAGCGCGGCCAATGCATACACCCCGCTATTAAGGCCCCTCTTGACCGGATCGGCAATCGCGCCTCGCAATCCGAAATAGGCCGCATAGATCAGCAGCACCATTAAGAAAGAAGTCTGCCGAGGGTCGTTTTGCCACCAAGCTCCCCATTGCACATAACTAAACAGGATCCCGGTCGCCATGGTGAGGATGCAGAACAGATAGCCCAACTCCATGCATGCCACGGCGCGAACGTCAAAGGACAGCTTCTTAGTGCTGGTGAACCGAAAGCTAAACCAAGCTCCTAAAATGAGTAAAAGGGTGGCCAGCATCGGACAGGGAAAGTGCCAGAAGAAGATCCGGGCAAGCTCCGGCCGTTGAAATCCAACTGCGTCCGGAACCATAAAGCTCCAAATCGTCACCGCGGCCACCGCAAGCGCAAAGAGAATCCGAAGGTTCTTAAACACTCCGGGCTTCACCGCTTCCAAACCACCGCGAAGAGATATGGTCCAACGGCGAGCGTTGCAAGGCCATAGGACAGCAACCCCAAACCGGCGATCATTCCATTTCCTGCGTTAAAGGTTCCCTGCACATCCAGCGCCACACGTAGTCCGCTCACCGCCAAAAAGCTCAACGGGAGCAAAAGCGGAACGGACAGAATTCCCGCGAGGGCAGTCTGGTTTGAAGCGTGGGTTACCAAGGCTCCGCATAAGGTTACCGTCCCCGCAAATGCTGCGCTGGACCCGGCCATGCAAATCGCCAACAATGCGTAGTTTCCGACGCCTACATGCGTAAACCCAAGGAAAAGCAAGGTGAGCACAATGGATGTGAAGGCCATGAAAATCAAGTTGTAGATCGCCTTCCCCCAAAAAACGTCCCCAGGATTGCCCATAAGTCGAAGAAGGTCGATGGTTTTGGACTCGACTTCGACCAGCATCACCCGTGGGAGGGAAATCACCGCGGCGAACAGCATCGACAGGCTCAGCAGCCCAGAACCAAGTTGCGGACTAATCTGCAGATCGTAAGTGGCGAATGAGATGCAGACGACGGAGAAAACCGCAAACAGGATCGCCGTGATCAGCGAACTCCGCAGCCGAAGTTCACTCAGGGCTTCTTTGCGCAAAACCGCGATCCAAGCCTTCTCCATATGCCGTCTCAGTATGGCATTCAGGGAATCTCGGACAAGGCCGCATTGGACTTGAATCACATCGGGAATGTGAGCGTGAGCGTTCCGAATTGGTATTCAAGCGGATCATTTGTAGCCAGGACCACGCTGCCCGAATTTAATCTCTCTTCGATAATGCCGGCAATGAGGTCGCGCCCGGTTTGGTCCAAGCCTGCCCCGGGCTCATCCAATAGCAAACATTTCGGCTCGCCTTGCAGCGCCATCGCAAGCTTCAGCCGGTGAGCCATTCCCGTCGAGAACTCGCCCGCCAGTTGATCCGTCGCGTAGCTCAACCCGACGCGCTCCAGGAGTGGCGTTACGTTCGCGGGGATTCCCCGAAGCTGCCCGGCTAATTCAAGGTGTTCGCGGGCAGTGAGAGCTGGATAAACGGCAAGGTCCAAAGCCGAATAACCGTATTCTGCATTCCAAGTCACCGTTCCAACCGTAGGATCGACAAGTCCCACAAGGCATTTGAGGAAGGTGGACTTGCCCGACCCATTTGGGCCAATTACCGTAAGGCAATCGCCGACCTCGAGGTCGATTTCGACATTTCTGAATAGCCAGCGCCGACCGTATTTCTTACTTAAATTCCGGACCGCGAGCATCGCCGATAGTATGGCAGTCCTGCTACTTCATCTCTTCGATGATCGCTTTCTGCTCATCGGAAAGGGGCACGATTGGCTCTCGAACGACCGCCATTTGGTCACCCGATTTACGGATCACGATATTGACGCCGGCAAACTCTTCCGATTTATCCGGGAAATCATCCCGGAAATGACCACCTCGGCTTTCCTTCCGCTCGATCGCCGCTCGAGTGATCGCTTCGCTAACCGTGAGAAGATTAGCCAGGTCCATGGCCGTATGCCAGCCTGGGTTGTATTCTCGGTTCCCGGTAACTCCTACTTTGCGAGCGCGCTCCCAAAGCTGTTCAATCTCGGGAAGTTGCGACTGCATTTCGGCTTCCTGCCTCACGATGCCGACGTTCGCTTGCATCGTGCGCTGAAGTTCGTGCTGGATCTTAAATGCGTTGTCGTCGCCAGAATCCTTTTCGAAGAGACCAAGAGCTGCCGTCGCTGCCCCATCCACTTGCGCAGTATCGGGGTCTAAAGCCGGAGAACTGGAAGCAAAACGCGCCGCATGCTCGCCTGCCCGCTTTCCGAACACCAGAAGGTCCGATAAAGAATTCCCGCCGAGCCTATTAGCGCCGTGCAAACCGGCTCCGCATTCGCCCGCCGCAAATAGGCCGGGAACCGTGGACATCTGGGTTTCTGCATCGACGCGGATTCCGCCCATGATGTAGTGGCAAGTCGGACCGACTTCCATCGCCTCGGTCGTGATGTCCACCCCCGCCAACTCCTTGAATTGGTGGTACATGCTGGGGAGTTTCTTCTTGATGTGCTCGGATGCGTTCGGGATTTTCTCCTTGATCCAAGAAATGTCCAAGAACACCCCACCGTGGGGCGAACCACGACCTTCCTTAACTTCGCGGTTTATGCACCGGGCGACGTGATCCCTCGTCAAGAGTTCGGGCGGTCGGTTGGCATTCTTGTCGCCCACCACGTACCGCCATCCCTCCTCGGCGTCCTTGGCGGTTTGATTCTTGTAGTTATCGGGGATGTCTTCAAACATGAAGCGCTTCCCTTCGCTGTTTCGCAGTACGCCGCCTTCCCCGCGAACCCCTTCGGTCACCAATATCCCCTTCACCGATGGGGGCCAAACCATTCCCGTTGGATGGAATTGGACAAACTCCATGTCGATCAAGTCGGCGCCGGCATGGTAGGCGAGGGAGTGCCCGTCGCCCGTGTATTCCCAACTGTTGGATGTGATTGAAAACGATTTGCCGACTCCACCGGTCGCCAACACTACCGCCTTGGCCCGAAAGACTACGAACTTGCCCCGTTCTCGAAAGTAGCCGAATGCTCC